>JABFSD010000143.1 GCA_013140935.1 Acidobacteriota bacterium | reverse complement strand
TGGTTGCGGAAAAACCTCGAACACGATGCGGTCGCAAAACAGCGCGCCGTTCGTGCCGTAATAAGCCTCGCCGTGTGGACGATCTTCTTTGTCGCGCATGCCGTAATACTCAAAGCCCGGCGTACGTCCGCCCATGCCGTGCGCGTTCAGATTGACGGCTTCGTAACTCAGGATGAAGTTGTCGTATTGATAAGTCGCCTGCAACACATCGGGCATCTCGCCATTATCTTTCAACGTGAAGCGTGCGCCGCTCGCCGACACGGTCTTCGGCGCAGTCACATGCATGATCTGTTGCACGGTGTCGAAACGATGCGTGCCGTAATCGGTAATCGTCCCGCCCGCGTAATCCCAAAACCAACGGAACGTACTTAAAAAACGACTCTTGTTAAAAGGCACTTTCGGCGCAGGGCCGAGATACATCTCCCAATCCAAACCTTCAGGCACAGGCGCATCGGGTACGTTGCCGATGCCGTTGGGCGTCATATTGCTGTAATTCCACACGCGCACGAAACGCACTTCGCCGAGTTCGCCTGATTGAATGATGCGCTCGACTTCGCGGTAATGCGGCGCTGAACGTTGCTGCATTCCGCTTTGCACGACGCGGTTGTGTTTGCGCGCGGCTTCGACCATCTGACGGCCCTGTTTGACGGTGAGCGCCAGTGGCTTCTCGACGTAAACATCCTTGCCCGCGCGGCACGCCAGCACCGTAATCGCCGCGTGCCAATGATCGGGCGTAGCGACGTGTACGGCATCAACGTCTTTGTTATCGAGTACGCGGCGAAAGTCGCCCGTCGTCATCGCCGCCGGATTGAGCAGCGTCTTGGCCTGCGCGGCGTTCGGCGCGTACACGTCACACGCCACGACGTATTCCGCGCCCGGCACTTTCGCCATGTGCAAAGCGACTTCGCTGCCGCGTCCGCCGCATCCGATGAGCGCAAGGCGTACGCGGCCATTCGCGCCGAGAATGCGTTGATAAGAAACCGCCGTGGTAGCGGCGACGGCCAGACTGTGTCGAACAAATTCACGACGTTTCATCAGAGATTCCTTTCGAGATGCGAGCGATATTTTTAGAGGGAGCGGCGCGTAAGTGACAGGGTTGCCAGAACAATGAATCTGGACCAGCCGCCATTACGCCCGTTCTTCTTCCCAATTTGCGTTACCCAACCATTGATTTTTATGTCGCGGCTCTGCGGCTCACGTTTTGCGAAAGTCTCAGCAAACATTCTATAAGCGTCTTCTTCGATACCCGACTATCGTCTTGATTGCGGCCTGCTTATCAACATCGGTTGGTTGGTCGTTGCGGTTCACTACGCACGCAATTGTACTTAGCAGACAAAAAATCACCAGCACGGTATTAGGAGAGTCACTCATGAAATTATGCTTTATCACTTGTTTCTGGCTTTGTGTCTTGTGCTTGCCCACGTTGGCGCAAGCCTCCCATCCACTTGATCCGCTGGTGATGCCCGTGCATAAAGCCGGATTCAAATTGATGCCGGTGTCTTTCTTCTCGCACAACCCGGCGCTGGACGTACCGAAATAGCTATGTCGCAAAACGAAACTCAGTGGAATCGCATCAACGAAATTGATCGCGCCAACAATCGCAAACTCATCGAAACCGGCTGGTTTCACAGCATCGAATTGCCCGACGGCAGCGTTACGCCGGGCGTGCGTTCGGTGGCTGAGTTGAAACAGCTTTATGCCAGCTTCGGCTTGCCCGAAGACTTGCGCGGTAAGCGCGTGCTGGACATCGGATGTTGGGACGGCTTTATGTCATACGAAGCCGAACGGCGCGGCGCTGAAGTCACGGCGATTGATTTTGTGCGGCGTCCGAATTTCTTTGCGGCGCGCGAGGCGCTGGGTTCGCGCGTAACCTTTCACGAGATGAGCGTTTATGAAGTGACGCGCGACCAATTGGGCACGTTCGACATCGTGTTGATGTTGGGCGTGTTGTATCACTTGCAACATCCGCTGCTGGCTTTGCAAAAGGTTTGTGAAATCACGCGCGACCTCGCCATTATCGAGTCGCACGTGATTGATAGTTTTATTTCGTTGCCGTTTCCGGCGATGCGCTATTACGAAACCGACGAACTCGGCGAGACCGACGACAATTGGTGGGGACCGAACGTAGATTGCCTCGAACGCATGTTGCGCACCGCCGGTTATCGCCGCAGCGAACTGGTGATGCGCGAAAACGACCGCGCGGCGTTCAAAGCGTTTCGTTGTGACGAACTTGCGGTTGAGCCTGCGCCTTCGATTGAGATCGTCGGCGTCGTGCATTCATTCACTTACCTGCCTCAGATTCCACGGCGCGGACGACAGGCGTTTTTATCTGTGTTAGCCAATCAGATGCCGCCTGATGCGACGTGCGAAAACGTCACCATCACGGTAGATGGTTTCAGCACAAAGCCGGTTTACGTCGGGCCGCCGGGCGCGGAAGGTTTCAACGCGACTTGTCAGATCAACGCGCCGCTGCCGTTGGGCTTGCCGTTGGGACAAGTCGAAGCGCAGGTGTTTTGCCAGGGACAATCTTCTTCAGTCGTCATGATGGAACTCATCGAGGGAGGCGAGTGGTAACTCAGTGAGTCGTAGAACAAGATGGTATCTTGTTCTACTGAGACAAGAACAAGATACCATCTTGTTCTACATTCCTTATGTGCGGCATCATCGGATTCATCAATAAAGACACGCAGCGTCCCGCTGACCAACGCATCGCGCGCGCGATGAACGCAGCCATTATCCATCGCGGTCCCGACGACGAAGGCTTCTATTTCAACCAACATATTGCCCTTGCCATGCGTCGCCTCTCGATCATTGACGTAGCGGGCGGCCATCAGCCCATCTGCAACGAAGACCAATCAGTTTGGGTCGTATTCAACGGCGAAATTTATAACTTCCCCGAATTGCGCCAGTGCCTGATTCAACAAGGCCACACGTTGCGCACCAACAGCGACACCGAAACTATCGTGCATCTTTATGAAGAATATGGCGATGAGTTGGTGCAACATCTCAACGGTATGTTCGGTTTCGCGCTGTGGGACTTGAAAAAAAAACGCCTGCTCGTTGCGCGCGACCGGATGGGCGAGAAGCCGCTTTACTTCACGCAAAACGACGAAGCCTTCGTGTTCGCTTCTGAGTTGAAAGCACTGCTGCAACATCCATCGGTTGAGCGGCGCTTGAACCTGCGCGCGTTGCGTAAGTATTTGCAATACGAGTTCGTGCCTTCGCCGCACACGATGTTTGAAAATGTATGGAAGCTGCCGCCCGCGCATCGGCTGATTTATGAACGCGGCGCGTGGCGGCAGGAACGCTATTGGCAATTGCGTTATGAGCAACCGCGCTCGCTGATGAGCGAAGCCGACGCCGTCGAGGAAGTCCATCACCGCTTGCGCGAAGCTGTGAAAATGCGCCTTATCGCCGATGTGCCGTTAGGTGTGCTGCTCTCAGGTGGCATTGATTCGAGCGCCGTCGCGGCCATGGCGACGGAAGCGGCGCAAGGGCGCGTCAAGACTTTCAGCATCGCGTTTGAAGAAAAATCATTCGACGAATCGGCCTACGCGCGGCAGGTCGCCGAACGCCTCGGCACTGAGCATTACGAAAAGCGTTTCACCGAACGCGACATGCTTGATCTCGTGCCTGAGATTCCGCGCTTGCTCGATGAACCGCTGGGCGATGCGTCGTTGATCCCTACGTTTCTGGTGTCGCGGTTCACGCGCGAACATGTCACCGTCGCATTGGGCGGCGATGGCGGCGATGAATTATTTGCGGGCTATCCGACTTACGCCGCGCATCGCGTCGCCGGTTATTACAACGCGCTGCCGGGCTTCATTCGCAAAGGTTTGGTCGAACCCGTCGTCGCGCGTTTGCCAGTTTCGACCAACAACCTCTCGTTTGATTTCAAAGCGAAACGATTTGTGCAAGGCGCCTCGTTACCATTGGGCATGCGGCATACGGTGTGGATGGGTTCGTATGATGCGGCGTTGCAACGCCAGTTGTTCAACGCTGATGTGCTGGCCGCTGCGCCGGATGAAATGGTTTATGACGAAGTGCGGCCTTACGATGAAATCACAAACGGCAATTCCATTGAAGCAATGATGACGCTTGATGCGACACACTATTTGTCAGAGTGCGTGCTGTTCAAAGTAGACCGTGCAAGTATGGCGGCCTCGCTCGAAACGCGCGCGCCGTTTTTAGATCACACCTTCATCGAGTTTCTCGCGCAGTTGCCCTTGCGCTATAAGTTGCGGCGGCTGACGGGCAAATACATTTTGAAAGCGGCGATGCGCGGACGCTTGCCCGATGAGATCATTGACCGTCCGAAAAAAGGTTTCGGCATGCCGGTCGCCAAGTGGGTCAAAGGCGAACTGCGTCCGCTGGTGCGCGATACGTTCGCCCGCGAACGGATGCAACGACGT
>JABFSD010000576.1 GCA_013140935.1 Acidobacteriota bacterium | reverse complement strand
GGCTATGACGCGATTCAGCATTTCGCGCCCGAAGGTTGGTATGCCAGCGAACGCGCCGACGCGCGGCGCGTCCGCGAAGTCAAACAGATGATCAGCGCGTTGCACGAACGCGGGCTGCGGGTGACGCTCGACGTAGTCTTTAATCATACGTTCGAAGCAATTGATAAAGGGCTGGTCTTCAATTTCGAAGGACTCGTGCCGGGTTATTATTACCGGTTGAAAACCGACGGCACTTATTGGAACGGCTCAGGTACGGGCAACGAATTTCGCAGTGAAGCGCCGATGGTGCGGCGTTACATTCTCGATTGCCTGAAACATTGGGTGACCGAATACAAAGTGGATGGCTTTCGCTTTGATTTGTTGGGGCTGACCGATCGTGAAACCGTTGATTGGATTGCGCGGGAATTGCACGTGCTCGAACCCAGCCTGTTGCTTTACGGCGAGCCGTGGGGCGGCGGCGATTCGCCGATTGAGATTACCAGCAAGGGAATGCAACGCGGCCAGGGCTGGGCGGTTTTCAATAATCACTTCCGCGACGCGGTGAAAGGACAGGTATTCGAGGCGCGCGCGCGCGGCTTTATTCAAAATGGCTCGCACGTGCATGGCGTCAAGCAAGGCATGCGCGCGGCGCTCGACGATTTCACTGACGCGCCGGCTGAGACGATCAATTACATTGAGTGCCACGACAACCATACGCTGTGGGATCGCTTGCTGATTAGCACGATTGACGATGCGCAAATTACGGCAGAAGACCGGCGCGCAATGGCGAAACTCGGCGCGATCGTTTTACTCACGGCGCAAGGCATTCCTTTTCTTCACGCAGGGCAGGAATTTTTACGGACGAAAGGCGGCGACCATAACAGCTACGACAAACCCGATGCGGTGAATATGATTCGCTGGGCACAGAAGGCTGAGAACCACGATGTGTATGAATACTATCGCGGCTTGATTGCGTTGCGGCGCGCGCACCCGCTGTTACGTATGGCTACGGCCGCAGCGGTGCGTGAAGGCGTGAAGTTTCTCGATGATGATTTGGGCTTGCGCGTACTCGATGGTTGTTTGGCGGTTCAGTTCACCGACACGACCGACGCAGATGAATGGGCGCGCGCGTTGTTGTTGGTGAATCCGCACCGAGTCGCCACACCCTTCGTCGTACCGGCGGGCGAGTGGCGGCTGGCCGTGGGCGCGGGTTGTTACGCGCAACCGCAGCCTTATGCGCTCAAGGCCGATCAAATCGTCAATGTCGGTCGCTACGGCGCAATGTTGTTGGTTGAATTTCGTAAGCAGTAAAACTAATCAGTAAAACATGGCAAAACAAAAACAAAAGATAGAGGAAAAAGAAGCAGCTTTTTTGTACGACCTCGTGTTGGTTCAGCAATGGCGTGAGCGGTTTGATGAGTTGTTAGACGCCTCGATCAAGCTGCCTGAAAAGGGCACGTTCCTCGAAATCGGCAGCGGCACAGGGGCGTATGCGATTGATTTGGTAGTGCGCGGCGGCAATGACGTGAAAGTCATCGGACTGGAAAACAACGAGGCCATGCGCGTCATCGCACAGGGCAAGGCCGAGATGCAGAAAGTTTCGCGCGTCGAGTTTCGCGCGGGTTCGGTGGCTGACAATGACTTGCCCGAAGCCAGGTTCGCGCTGGTAGTTGCCGATGCGTCGCTCTTGCCGACGGAGGCACAGGCTGCGTTGTGGTTGGAGGCCGCGCGCCTCGCCGATAAGGGTGCGACGGTGGCGGTCAAGCTGGCGACGCGCGGCAGCTTCGATGAATTCTTTTCGATTTATTGGGAAGCGCTTTACGAACTCGATTGGTTGGATGCGACCGCCGCGCTCGAAAGCCTCATTACGTCGCGCGTGACTGCCAGCGAGGCCGAAGCGATGGCGCAAGCCGCGAAGCTCAAACAGATAAGTAGTGAAACGCACCGTCTGTCGTTCAGCTTTGCCGATGGCAAAACGTTTCTGAACGATCCGTTGATGCGGAACTGGTTCTTAGATGAATGGCTGGCATTGCGTCCCGCGACTGACCGCCAACAGCTCGAAGACAAGCTGGCGGAAGTCATTGATCGGGCGCGCGAAGAGTTGGATTTCGAGCTTTCGATCAAGGCGACGATTGTCATGGCGCGCAAGTAAGACGCGGGCCGGATTTCGGATTTTCGTGCGCCGACAGTCGTGCTAGTATGCGCCCGCTTTTTGGCTGTGTGATTTACGGTCAATCCCCAAAGGGCTAAACAAGCCTGATTTATAACAACAATATCCGCTCAAGGAAGAACACTGATATGCCAGTCTGTCCCGTCTGTCGTAGCCAAAACATGGAATCCGCAAAGTTTTGCGGCAACTGTGGCAACCCCTTTCCGCGCACGCCTGAGACGACTTCGTCGTTGCGCAAGTGCGAGCAAGGGCATATTTACAGCGCGGTCTATCAAAACTGTCCGTATTGCCCGCAAGGCGTCGAAGCCAAACGCGAGGCCAATAGCTTTGAAACCCGCATCGAAGAAATTCCTTCTTTCGTAGACGTGCCGACTTCGCGCCCGGCAGTTACGGCACCCACAGAATTTGCCACGCGGATTGATGCGCCAGCCTTTGAAGTCCCATCGTTCAATGCGCCGCCGTTGTCGCCGCCGCCGTTTACCATGCCTGCGCCGCCCGTCATCGAAAACGATTTGGCGACTCGTATCGAAACGCCCATTCCCAGCGAGTTCATCACGCGCATCGAAACGCCTCTGCCCGGCGAAATGGTCACGCGCATCGAAGAGCCGATGAAAATGCCGCCTACCTTCGACTTGACGGCGCGCGAGCCAGTGGCAATGCCGCCCGCGCCATTGCCGCGCACCGAGTTGTTGCAAGACGATACGCCGTTTGTGACGCGCATCGAGAACGCGCCGATCCCGCCTTCCGCATTGGATCTGGATTGGCCTACGCCGCCGCCGAATACGGTGTTTGCGCCGCCGCCGCCGTTGAATATTCCGGCTACGCCGACCGTGCCTTCGATGGTGGATGTTAAACCGCCGACTCCTCCCGTGTTTGAAGTCGCCCCTCCGCTTGCACCTACAGGCCAGTTGCCTTCAGGAAATTTGCCGACGGGGAATTTAAGCGATGCGCCCATCTCGCCGACGTTCGCTTCGGTTCCGCCGATGGGGAATCGCGGCACGATGGTGATCTCGACCGAAGAAGTGAAGAAGTCGCTTTCCTCGAAAGGCAAGCTGGTCGGCTGGCTGGTGAGTTATGCACGCAATCCTGATGGCGAAGATTTCAAATTGCATGCGGGTTACAACCGGCTCGGCGCCAATCCGGCCTGCGACATTGTGTTGGACGACGACACGGTGAGCGGTTCGCACGCGATCATCGTCTTTCGCGACGGGCGCTTTCTCATCAAAGACGATCTCTCGCGCAACGGCACTTATGTGAACAACAAAGAAGTGACTGAAGCGCATCCTTTGCAAAGTTACGATCAGATTCGTTTTGGCAATACGGTGCTGACCTTCGTGGCGGCGCAAAAGTTATAAGCGTTGAATATAGGCGTTGAAGCGAGAAAGTTTCCCCCCAAGTCATGCGTTATCCGATTCAAGTCGCAACCCTGACCGATGCGGGAGTGCGACGCACGGAAAATCAGGATGCGGTTAGTCATATTTACGATGAGCGTAGCGATACACACTTGCTCGTAGTGGCGGACGGTATGGGCGGCGCAGCCTGCGGCAGCCGCGCCAGTCAGGAAGCCGTGCGCGTCATCGGAGAAATGTTTTTTGAGAAAGCCAGCGCCACGCTCAAAACGCCTGACCGCTTGCGACGCGCGTTGATCGCCGCTAATCACGCGATTTGGGAAGACGCCAAATTGAACGTGCAATGCAAAGGCATGGGTGCGACATGCGCTTTGCTCGCCATGCTGAAAGATCAGGGTTGGTCGGCGCACATCGGCGACAGTCGCATTTATCAAGTCAGCCCCGATCGCATTCGCCGCCTGACGCGCGATCATTCGCACGTACAGCGTATGCTCGAAGACGGCCTCATCAGCGAAGAAGAAGCCCAACGCCATCCTGACCGCAGCCGCATCGAACGCGCGCTTGGCCCGCGCGAAATTGCCAAACCCGAACTTGCTACCGAACCATTTAGCCTGATTGAAGGCGACCAGTTCGTGTTGTGTACCGATGGCTTGACCAGTCTCGTACACGACGAAGAGATTTTCGGCATCGTTAAAAATGCGCCTTCGGCACAGGCCTGCGCGACGCTGATCGAACTCGCCAAACAACGTGGCGGACACGACAACATCACCGTAGCGATTGCTACGATTGGTGATGAAGTGACGCGGGCTTTTTAGGTTTATTGGAATGGCAACCTATCAGGTTGCCGTGCCTGGCAGTAGCGCAGGTTGACTGAAATTGAAGCCTTGCCAATACCCGGCAACCTGACAGGTTGCCATAC
>JABFSD010000713.1 GCA_013140935.1 Acidobacteriota bacterium | reverse complement strand
GTGCATACGACGATGTTGCGGCTATTGGGATTGGATGACGACAAGCTGCGTTATTTTCACAACGGCAGACAAATGCAACTCTCGCAATTCGGCGGACAAGTGATTTCAGAACTTGTCGCTTGAGCGGACAAAAAAATGTGGGAGAGAAAAATTCACTATTTTCTCTCCCACATTTTTCTGTCTGGTTGATGGGTTTCAAGCCAGCGCGTTCTTACAAAACTCGATGCACTTCGCCACTTCTTTCACCGCGTCAGAACCTTCCGGCACGGGATATTCCAACTCAATCGAAGCCGGAAACGTGTATTTCTCTTTCTTCATCATCAGCAAAATCTCTTTGATCTGCGTATCGCCCTGTCCCCACGGCATGTTCGGCCCCTGATTGATCTTGCGATCTTTGAGGTGCAGGTTGGTAATGCGCTTGTTGTATTTCTTGATGAACTCCGCCGGAGAAAATCCGTTGCCAGCCGTGAAATGGCCTACGTCAATGTTGCAGCCGTTGTATTCCGAATGCGCCATCGCCGTTTCCCAACTCGAAGGTTTCGCAAAGGCTTCCTCGCTCGTCATATTCGAATGCCCGTGATAGCCCAGCATAATTTTGTGCTTGGCGGCAAATTCACCCAGCAACTTGGTCTGGCTCAACGGCGGCTCACAGGTGATCGCCCGGCAACCCATCACTTTGGCGACGGTGAAGCAATACTCGATTTCTTCGGGCGACATATTGCTGTTCAAGCCGAACTTGATGATGGGTATCGTCACGCCTGCGTCGTCATATTTCTTGCGGAACTCTTTGTACTTATCCATCGAAGCCGACAAGCGCCACTTCTTCAAATCTTCAGCGCGCGCGCGCATCGCAGCTTGTTGTTCGGGCGACATACGCGGCGGGCCACCTGCACCCGGAGCAGGCCCCGGAGCAGGCGGGCCACCCGCGCCCGGCGGACGCATTTGTCCTCCTCCTGGGGCACCCCCCGGAGTCCCGCCGGGCGGCGGGCCCATCGGCCCACGTCCCTGTTGAATCGGCGCTCCGGCAAAAGCCTCGACCGGTTCTGATTGCATCTCGACACTGTTGATGCCGAGTGTCAGCAGATATTTCAGCAAGTCGTCGGCGCTCGTCGGCATACTGCGAAAGCTATAGGGCGCGATGATGCCGATCTGTACGCCGCCGAATTTTGAATTGGGTTTAGCAACTGGCAAGCTCAAGCCCGTTGCGGCAGGCAAAGCGGTCAGTGCCAGTTGGCTAAATTCTCTGCGCGTGAAGTTCATATCAAGTCCTCTCTATTTATTGCTGCTCAGATTGTTGTTTGCAGCAGGTGTTTTGCCTGCCAACGTCAACGCATAAAGCGTATCGCCCGCACCCACGATCAAATATTGCTTGCCATCCAGCATCCACGTCGAAGGGCCATTCGACACATTACCGGTCAAGCGTTGATGCCAAAGCGGCTTGCCCGTAGCAGGATCAAAGGCGAGCAGTTCGCCGAACTCGCCCGCGAATAACAGATTCCCTGCCGTCGTTAAAAGGCCGCTGCTCAATCCGCTCGCGCCGCCACCGCCGCCCGCGTGCGTATGTTTCCATTTCACTTGACCGGTGCGAACGTCCATCGCAAAGAGTGAAGCCCGCGTATCGAAATTGCCGCCGCTGCCGCCGCCATAACCTTGCGGCTTGGGCGAAGTGTCATAGAGATAACTCAAGCCGTATCCTTCTGTGCCGGTGAAATAAAACAACTCGGTCAACGGGCTGTAACTCGGCGGCTGCCAGTTCGTAGCGCCCATCGCGGGCATATCAATCATCGTTCCGTCTACGCCCGGCTCTTTTGCCGGGTCGGGAATCGGCTGGCCTTTGGCGTCTACGCCTTTCGCCCAATTGCCCGTGCCGGTGAAAGGTTTCGAGACGATGTTCTTGCCCGTCACGCGGTCGAGTACGAAAAACCATCCGGCGCGCGCGGCTTGCGCGAGCAACTTGCGCGGCTGTCCGTTGATCGTAGCGTCAAACAAGACCGGCGTTTCGACGTTATCCCAATCGTGCGTATCGTGCGGCGAAGGTTGAAAGTACCAAACCAGTTTGCCCGTGTCGGGATTCAACGCGACGATGCAGGCCGTCCACAGATTTGCGCCCTTGCGGCTTTGGCCTGCGAACACAGGGTTCGCATTGCCCGTGCCCCAATAGATCAAATTCAATTCGGGGTCGTAAGTGCCAGGCATCCACGTCATGCCGCCGCCGTGGTGCATTGCGTCCAAATCAGGCCACGTTTCTGAACCGGGATCGCCCATCTTTTCGGGCGTCGTATACCAACGCCATTGCAACTCGCCCGTTTCGGGGTCGCGCGATTCGAGATAACCGCGCACGTCCATCGCGTCGCCGCCTACTCCGATGATGACGTGGTTCTTGACGATCAACGGAGCCATCGTCGTGAAGTATTGTTGTTTCTCATCGGCAATCTTTTTGCGCCAACGTTCTTTGCCGGTCTTGGCTTCGAGCGAAATGAACCAGCCGTCGGGGCTTTCAAAATAAAGCCAGTCTTTATACATGCCTACGCCGCGTTGGCCGACGAGGTGGCCGCCTTCGTCTTTGAATTCGTATTGCCAAAGCTGTTCCCCCGTGCGCGCGTTGACCGCAAAGATGTAATCGGGAATCGTGAAATACAAAATGCCGTTGTGTAACAGCGGCGTAGACTTGATGACCGGATCGCCTACGCCCCGTTGCGGGCCGATGCCGCGAATGCGGTACATCCAGTCAATCTTGAGCAGTTCAATGTTGTTCGCGTTGATCTGTTTGAGTTCGCTGAAACGCCGTCCCGAATAGTCGCCGTTATAAGTCGGCCACGTGCCCGGCAGCGGTTGGAACAGCTTGATCGAATTCGGATCAAGCCCTTGTGCGTAGAGCGTCATCGCCAGCAAAGCGAGCGTCAGAAAAAGTCGTAGCGTTTTCATTTCAGATTCACCAGATAAGCAGCCATGTTGTTGATGTCGGCGTCGCTGTATTTCGGTAACAACGCGCGGTGTCCGGTCAGTTTGTCTTCGATTTCAACTTTGACCGCCTGACGTTGGAAGTAATGATAATTGCCCTGCGCGTCAGTCAGCGAGATTTCAAAATCGTTATTGGCCTTGACGCGGCCTTCTACGATTTTGCCATCCGCCGTAGTTACTTTCGCTTTGGCTGGGCCAGGCGTAGTCGGCCACAGGAAACGGTTTTTCAGTTGCGCCACTTGCGGAAACTTCGCGCCGACTTTGGCAAGGTCGCCCGTCGCCGAATGACAAGTCGTACAATTCGCCGCGAAAAACGTTTCGCCTTTCTTGGGGTCGCCCGTCACCTGATTGCGCAGGTTGCCATAAGTCCCGCCATAAGTGCCGCGATTGGCTGCGAGTTCGACTTGCAATTGCAACCACTGCGAGATGTTCAGCACATCCTCTTTCGAGAGTTGCGGGAAAGCTGGCATACCCGTTCGGCCTTCTTTGAGCGCCGGAAGCATGTTCTCGCCTTTGTAATCAGAGACTACCAACGGCATGCGCGTCAGTCCCGGAGCCTGTGCGCCGCGCGCATCTTTGCCGTGACAGCCCGAACAATTTTGCAAATAAAGCGGCTCGCCTTTTTTGGCGAGTTCAGGATTCGGCGCAGGGCCGAGTCCGAGAAACTCGCGCATGTTCATGCGGCGACCGCCTGGCCCTGCGGTTGGTTCCTGTGCGGAAGGATTTTTACTGCTGAAAATTAACGCTGCGCCAATGATTACCAGCGCAACAACAAGGCGGAATTTATTTTGCTGTAACATAAGATTTTTTTCTGGGAGCGCACGCGGCTCGCGTGCGCTCCCAAGTTCATTAACTCAACACGTAATTTTTCTCGACGTTGGGATCAAACGTGACGCGTTTCTTTTGCAGATACGCGATCTTGCCCAGATTTGATGCGAGCGCAGAACGATGTCCGCTGACTACATCAGAATTTGGTGTCTTGCGTGATTTCAAGCACGAAATAAAATTGCGTACGTGTTCGGTTTCTAAAGCCATCGCGGCTTTGCCTTCGACAGCCGGTGCTGGCGGCTGACCGCGTTTGAAAGCAGGAGTGAATTTATATCCACTGCGATCAATGAAAAGCGTTCCGCCTTCGCCCATGAATTCAATGGCTGCGCCGCGTGCGCCTGGGACTAGCGTGGCTTCAAATGTTGCTGACCATTTTTTCGGGTATTCGAGCAAAATCGAAATCGTATCCGGCGCATCGCGTCCATCGTTGTAATTATAGACGCCGCCTGCTGCGGTTGCTGAGATGGGCAAGTCATCCCCCATATACCAATGCACTACGTCAATCCAGTGCGTGAACAAATCGGTAATTTGTCCGCCGCCGAAATCCAGATAAGCACGCCAGTTGTAAAATTGATGGGCATTGAATGGACGCGCCGAGCGCGGCCCCACCCAGCGTTTCCAATCTAATC
>JABFSD010000081.1 GCA_013140935.1 Acidobacteriota bacterium | reverse complement strand
ATGGCGCGCAACACGGTCGCAATCGCGGGGTTGATATATTTTTCGTAATACTCGCCGCGCCCCGCTACGCCGGTTTGGTAAGAGAACGTGCCGATGGCTTTAAGCAGCCGCTGAATCGTCATCAGGTTGAATTCATAGCGCAAATCAACCAGATCAATTTTGGGCAAGCCCAGCTTGGCGCGTTCGCGCAGGAAGCACAGTTGCCAGTCTTCGACCCAGGCTTCGTCGGCGGGTTGCAGGCGGCGTTCGACCAGCAGCGGTACGAGGTCGTAAGTCGCAGGGCCCATGCGCGCGTCCTGATGGTCAATGACGCGCAAGCGACCGAAGCGGTCTACCATCAAATTCATCGCGTGGTAATCGCGGTGCGTCAATACGCGCGGACGATTGGCGAGTTCGATGGCGACGGCTTGCAGGTCGGCCTTGATGGCGAATTCCTGCGCCGAAGTCAGGTGCAACTTGAGATAGCTGCCGAAGAAATGATCGAAAAAGAAATTGAGTTCCCAGCCGAGTTTGTCTTCGTCAAAGGCGAGCTTGCTGGCGACCGAACCCAAATCATTCGCCAGTTGCGTAGCGGCTTGAATGCGCGCGATGAGTTCGATGGCTTGGCGCAACATTTCATCGGCTCCGGCCTGATCGCCGCGCGCGAGGGCTTCGCTCGTCCATTTGGCGAGGCTGTAATCGCCCAGGTCTTCTTGCAGGATGATGCCTTCGGTTCCGGCGACGGCGAGGATTTGCGGTACGGGCAGATGCGCCTGTCGCAACAGATCAGTCACGTTGATGAACGTATTGTCGTGCGGATTGAACGGCGCGGGATAAAGACTGACGATGTAACTCTCTTCAGTGCGCGAGCGATTGGCGATGCGGTAATACTTGCGCGTAGAAGCGTCCGGCGTCAGTCCCGCGATGTTCACTTCTTCGGGCGAAATGCCGAAATGCCGCGCGGCGAAATTGCGCACGCGCTTTTCACCTAAGTCTCCGCTGTTGTTTGCTGGTGTAGTCATAAATTCTCGTCAGGCTTGTGGGCGGGATGCCGTGTATCTCGAAAGCCGGGATGCTAACACTCTCAAAATGGCACGACAAGATTCTCGCCTTGCACTTTGCCTGCGTTGGCTTTTTCAGGTGGCGGAGCGTCAGCCGTAATGGCTGCGCGCACGATCACGGAGCGATGATATTTCGCGCCTGCGGGAATCACTACGTCATCGCCGATGACGCAATCAGTGACGCGAGCGGCGGCTCTGACATCTACGCGCTTCCATAAAATCGAATTGCGCACTGTCGAACTCGGATCAATCTGACTGTCTTGATCCATCGTCATCGTTTGCCCTTCGCGTCGCATGAACTCCGCGCTGATCGCCCAATAACGTTCGAGCGTACTCAACTCGTACCACGACGCGCTGTCTTCAGCGACATAGCCCATCACGGCTTTCCCTTCGGCCATTGCTTTCGGATAAACGTCTTTCACCGAATCAGACGCGACGCCGCGCGGGATGTAATCAAAGATTGCGGGTTCGAGAATATGAATCCCAGTAAACATCAACGGCGAGTGCGAGGTTTGTGGTGTCGGGAATTCGCCGAAACGATCAATGCGGCCTTGTTCAGTCAGATGCACTTCGCGGAAATGTTCGCGCGCGTGGTTGTTGCGCAATACCAGGGTTGCCAGCGCGTGACGATCACGATGGCTTTTGAGCGCAGCCTTCAAATCAATATCCGTGATGATCTTGCCGTTCACGACAAAGAAGGTTTCGTCGCTCAACAGTTCGCGCACGTTATCGAGCGCGCCTGACGTACCTAAAATTTCAGGATGCTCAACGGCGTAAGTAATGCGCACGCCGAAGCGCGAACCGTCGCCGATTTGTGCGCGCACTGATTCGGGTTCGTGATGCAGATTGATGAGAATGTCGTTGATGCCGTGCCGCCGCAGATAATCAATCGTGAAACCGATGAGCGGACGGTTGAGAAAAGGTACGGCAGGTTTGGTGCGGCCAATCGTCAGCGGCCAAAGGCGCGTGCCGAAACCCGCAGCAAGGATCATTGCTTTCATATTGCTTCGTCTTCGGTCAGCCGTGATCGTACAAGGTGAAATCGCGGTCAAACCAGAGGATGTGAAAAATTCGTCTGTCTCGATAGCCTACCATCGGAGCTTTACCGAAAAACCTGAAGGCAATGAGAGCTACGTCTGCCGTGATATGGGATGGGATACCAGTCTGAATGGCGTGCTGAGCGATTTTCTCAAAGCCTAATCCGTGTTTGGGCAGGCATTTGATTTGCGCCCAGGTCAACTGGCTCAACAGCCGCATCCGTTCGGTGAAGGCGGCTCTCTCATCTGAAGTGCAGTTGGTGATGCAATAAGCGGATTGCAAGTGTTCAAAAGAAAAGACGGGACACTTTTGATCGTGGTTCGGCTCGTCAACGTCGTGCGCCAGAATCCGTTTCCCCTGGTGAGCCAGACCTTTGGATTTTAGATGTTTAGGCATGAACCAATAACGTTTTGAAATAATCTCTCATTGAGTCATGGCTGATGACTTCAGAGAGTTTCGTATTTTTCCACGGCGGTTCTTCGTGCGTCATATTCCGCAACTTCCAGGCAGAGAACTGACCGTAAACGCTATAAACCTCGTCCAGCAATTCTTTCGTCTCAGGGCTGTAAATAGAAAAATCCAGATCAACCGGGCAGGGCAACGGTTGAGAGCCATAAGCCTTGAATGATTGATAAAGCGTCGGCACGACTGGCCCGTGCCCCCAGGCTTCGATGGCTTCGGGAAACAAAGGCTGATCGTACATCGCCAAGTGAAAACCTTGCGCGTAATAAACTAACTTTTGCAGCTTGAGGTTAGAGATCAAATCTCCGGCTTCTTCGTCAACTTGGGAGAGAAAGTAATTAGCGACATTCTGGCAGGCTAGCATTTGAACTCCTTTCAGTAAGATTCATTTCAAGCCACTTGTCCGGCGGGTTGTTGATAGGCCGGATTGAGATCGAACGTGCCCGGTGCGACTTTGCGGAAGCGTTTGCTGCGGCTCAGTGAAACCGCCAGCGTGATGAGCTGGTGTTGCCCGCGAAACTCGAAACCGCCTTCGGCCATGCGGCGGTAGATTTCGCTGACATGCAAGGGGCCGGGCGCTTCGCGCAAGACGATGGTCGCGGCTTGCGGAATGCGAAAGTCATTGAAGCGTACGTTGCCGTTTTTCTCTTTGCTGGTGATTTCGGCGACAGCGGCTTCGATGTCGGGCGGTTGCAATTCGCTGTTATGGAATCCGTTCGCGTAACCCGGCGGCGGCGGATAACTCGGCACGTAAGACGCAGCCCCCGACGCTTGATAATGAGCCGGTGCATAGCCATTGGATTGTTGACCAATGGCCTGTTGCATAGATTGTTGAAACAACGGCGCGCTCTCGAAATGTGCATTCAGCCGATGCGCAAACGGATTCTGGTCGGGCGTCATCGGCGGCGTAGGCATGCTCGGCGGCGTCACGGTCGGCGGCAAAGGTCGTTCACCCGCAGCTTCCGCTGGGAACAGCATGCGGCGCACGGCTCCTTCGGTTTGTTCGATGATGAAATCGAAAGTGGAAAGCTGCGCGCGCAAGGTGGCAGCTTCAGCATCAATTTCCAGTAAACGGGTTTGGATTTTGCGTTTTGCTTCGCGTGCTTCGTCCAGCGAACGTTGCATCGTAGCGAGCGCTGTGTTTTCCATAACGGGCTTTTTCCGCCTATATCAGTAAATTCGTGGGCATTACGCCGGAGGTGAAATTCAATTTTTAGGGTTTGAATTACGCTGAGGCATTATGTGTCAGGGTCAGGAGTTGCGCAATTAAAAACATGCTTAACGGTCTCGCTCGACGATAAATTGCGCGACATCCGACAAGGCGCGGCGATAGACGCTGTTGGGCAGGACGGAAAGCGCCGTCTGTGCGCTTTGCACATGAGAGATGGCTTCTTGTCGCGCGATTTCGAGTTCGCCGTGTTTTTCGAGCAGCCGTAAAATGGCACGGGCTTTTTCATCACGCTCCGGCGCTTCGTTCATCGCTTCTTCAGCGAGCGCCACATATTGCGGATGTTTTTTCAGCAACCGAATCAAGGGCAACGTAACTTTGCCTTCACGCAAGTCACTGAGCGCAGGCTTGCCGAGTTTTTCCTGATTCGAAGTGAAATCGAGCAGGTCGTCTACGAGTTGAAAGGCGATGCCGATGTGCAGGCCGTAATCACTGAGCGCCATGCGTTCGATGTCGCTTGCGCCGCGCAGAATGCCGCCCATCCGACAACTGGCGCTGAAGAGATAAGCCGTCTTGCGCCGCAAAATATCGAAGTGTTCTTCTTCTGTGATATGCAAGTTGCCGAGCAGCGTGAGTTGAATCAACTCGCCTTCGGTCATCAATCGCGTAGTCTCGGTCAGCACTTCCAGAATTTCTAGATTGCGTTGATGCAGCGCGGTTTCATAAGCCGACATATAAAACCAATCGCCCATCAGCACAGCGGTGTGATTGCCCCATTCCGTAGCGACGGTGCGATGGCCGCGCCGCGTTTCGGCTCCGTCAATGATGTCGTCGTGGACGAGCGTCGCCGTATGCAAAAATTCCATCACCGTCGCCATCTCGATCACAGGTTCGTTGATCTCTTCGCCGAAGATTTTTGCCGCGAGAATCAACAGAGCAGGTCTGACGCGCTTGCCGCCGGTCTGATGCAAGTACCTGCCGATGTGCCGCACGATTTGTACGTTCGAACGCGACTGCCGCTCGAACTCAGTCTCGACCGCCGCCATCTCGTTTTCGATCAAACGAAAGATTTGCTGGGCCGTGATTTTGGCGCGCACCGCTGAGGGCGCAGCCATCACACTTTTTAACGTATCGAAAGTACTCATCGAAATGAAATTTAATTTGAACGGTAGTTGCCGAACTGCACGTCTACGCCAAAATCCTGTGCGCGCAACTTGCCGATTACGTCCTGCAAAGTGTCGCGGTCTTTGCCCGACACGCGCACCAAGTCGCCTTGAATCGAAGCCTGCACTTTGAACTTGCCGTCTTTAATGAAGCGGACGATTTCTTTTGCTTTCTCTTGCGGAATGCCTTGTTGCAGCGTAATGCGTTGGCGCACCGTACTGCCCGCCGCCGCTTCGATCTTTTCGTAAGTCAGCCCTTTGAGCGGCACATTGCGCTTGATGAGTTTCGTTTGCAGGATGTCGGTCAGGCTGCGCAACTTGTATTCATCTTCCGAAGTCAGCACGAGCGCCGCCTGACCTTCGATTTCGATGTTGCTCTTGCTGTCTTTGAAATCGATGCGCGTTTGCACTTCTTTCATCGCCTGATTGACGGCGTTCACGACTTCGGCGTGGTCAATCTCTGAATAAATATCGAAACTGTTTTGTTGCGCCATAATTTTCTAACTCTAAGCAATCCTTCTCCAAGCAATCAGTGCGCCGTGCCAAGCGGCCTTCATTTTGTCCCGTGTATTATTTGAATAAATGCTGTGTCTTGAGGCAGCCGGTCTTTTACCCTTGCCCTTGCGCGCTTGTCAATTTGCGAATCCCGCGAGTGCGCTTGTCATTTTGCCAATCGTCAGTTGGTCGCCAGACCGAAAAGCCGTTTGAAATTCGCGGTCGTAACTTGCGCGATGGCTTCGACCGATAAGCCACGCAAGGCTGCGAGTTGTTTCGCGGTTTCGACGACAAAGGCGGGTTCGTTGCGTTTGCCGCGATGAGGCACGGGCGCGAGAAAGGGGCAATCGGTTTCGATCAACAGCCGTTCCATCGGCACGGTGCGTGCGACGGCGCGCAATTCCTCTGCTGCTTTGAATGTAACTACGCCCGAAAACGAAATGTGAAAGCCCATCGCCAACGCCGCATCGGCCAACGCTTGCGTACCGGTAAAACAATGAATGATGCCGCCGATTTCGCTGCCGCCTTTGTCAGCCCAATGCTTTTGCAGAATCGCAATCGTGTCGTCATCAGCTTCGCGTGTATGAATGATCGCGGGCAGCTTTTCATTCAACGCCAGTTCCAACTGCCGCGCGAATACGTCGCGTTGCACTGCGCGCGGGCTGTGGTCGTAATGGTAATCCAACCCAATCTCGCCCCAGCCAATCACTTTCGCATGACGTGCGGCGTTGATAAGCGTGACTTCGAGTTCGTCGTTAAACAAACTGGCTTCGTGCGGATGCAAACCGACAGCGGCGTAAATAAACTCGTGATCTTCGGCGAGCTTCAATCCTTTCGGTAAAGAGCCTTCACCTATATCGCTGCCTGCGATTTCGAGAAAGAGTTCGACGCCTGCGGCTTGCGCGCGGGCGATGACTGCGGCGCGGTCGGCGTCGTAGTTGGGCGTGTCGAGATGAGCGTGAGAATCAACAAACATCAGGGGAGATCATAAGGTGCGGAGGTATTCAATGAGTTGATTGCCCATGTTGACCACTGAAGTAGCCGTCTCGTTATTGATTTCTGCTCCGTGGATAGCCTGATTGCAAACTCGAAAAATATCTTTGGAGCCAATCAGCAGATTTGCCGGCAATAAGTCCTTTTCCCCCAATTCTTGTAGTAAGTTGCCAGGACTAAGTAGCCGTGAGGTAACGTTGATTGAATGTTGGTGGGCGATACGTCGCAATTCGTGTTCAATCTCAATGCGCAACTTTGCCAAAGCTAAGGTGTTGTCTACTCCGACGAGGCGCAAGGGCGTCAATTCCCAATCCTTAGCAGGCTCCAGATAGTTGCCGTTATCTGCCGGAAGACTGTGCCTCAACAAGGATTCATTGAAGGAGAGTTCTACGGTGTGTGCGGGTTTCAACTGAGCAAGAAAATGCTGAAAGGAGGAAAACGTCGCTACTACAGCCATGCCGGTAATTACCATTAACACTTGGCTGATGCCTTGACTGATCTGCCCTTTCTCTACCAACAACACGAGTGTTGTTGAGACGAAAGCCCAAAACAATCCGGCGAGGAGGTTTTGCGGAAATCTATAGGCCTTGATCATCTTTATCTCCTTTGACGTAAGCCCGAAGCGCAGTCATAACATACTTCGGCGCGATGTTGTAAAGCCCCGCTCCCACGATCAATAAACCAGCCCAGATAATCCCGCTGTAAACCAGAAAGGCCCCAGTAAAAAGCGACAGAACGGATAAGCCATATTTGCTGACAAGTTCAGCTTTTTCCAGGTTGCGCTTGTGGTTATTCGTTACGACGGTTTCATTTTGCCGAATGATTTCGCCTCTGACCGAAGTCAACAGCACCATTTCGCGGGAGTCACGGGTAGCCGCAATGCGTTGTTCAAGCGATTGAATCGGGTCAGGTCAAGGCGTCTTGCTCAATGGCTTGTTGGCGTAATGCCACTAACCGCTCAAGCTCATCTACGCCTTCCGACTTGCTGAGTCGTTCATCAAGAAGTTTGGCTAACTTGTTTGTGCTTTCAGGCATTGTACGCTCCTCACATTTGTGGAGTTACTACGTGGCCTCCGCGTCGCGGTCGCCATTTTATCTCAACTTCGCCCCGTTCGGCACTTCTTCCAAAAAACCTGCCAGCACGGGTTTGCCTTCGTCGCCCACCGAAGCCGCGAGGATCATGCCTTGCGATTCGAAGCCACGCAGCTTACGCGGAGCCAGATTTGCCACGACGATGACTTTGCGTCCGATGAGTTTTTCGTATTCGTAGTATTGCGCAATGCCCGCGAGGATTTGGCGCGGTTCGGCTTCGCCCAGATCAATCGTGAAGCGCAACAACTTATCGGCTTTGGGTACGGGGTCGGCGGTCAGAATTTGTCCGACACGCAATTCGACTTTAGTGAAATCGTCAATGCCGATGTAAGTCGGTTCGGCCACTGGTGCGGGCGCTTCGACAGCGGGCGCGGCTTCAGCAACTACGGCGGGCGCGGCTGCAGCGGGTTGAATTGGAGCTTCTTCTTGTTTGATTTCTTCCATCACTTTTCCTTTATCGAGAGTCGGAAAGATCGGCGCGATCTCTCCCAAAGTTTTGTTAGCAGCTTGTCCCCAAGCCAACGTTGCCGGATTGACCGCAGCGACTTCGCCCGTCTCGCCCAACTGTTGCCACATCGCTTGCGACGAATTGGGCAGCACGGGCGCGAGCAGCACGGCGAAATGGCGGACGGCTTCGATGGCGGTGTTGAGGACGAGCGCGAGCGCGTTGCGTTGCTCAGGGTTTTTCGCCAGCTTCCAGGGTTCTTTATCTGAAATAAATTTATCAACCGTTCTGACTGCGTTTACGACTTCCTCAATCGCATCACTAAAATAATAAGAGTTAAAATTGAGGTCGAACTCTCCGACGGCATGGGTAACTATCGCACGTACTGCCTGAGCCCTTATCCACAATTCTTCTTCAACATCTGCCTCTAAAGGGGCCGCTGGAACCTGTCCGCCAAAATAGTTCTGCAACATCACCAAAGTCCGATTGCACTGATTACCGAGTCCCTTAGCAAGTTCTGCATTAGTACGGTCTACTAACGCTTCGTAAGTGAAATCGCCGTCCTGCCCAAATGACATTTCGCGCAAACAAAAATAGCGTACGGCATCGGTCGTGAAATGCTTTCGCAAGACGGCGAGATCAATCACGTTGCCCAGCGTCTTCGACATCTTGCGTCCGCCGGAGAGCCACATGCCGTGGGCGAAGACGGTTTGCGGCAGCGGCTCGCCCGCCGCCAGCAAAAAGGCAGGCCAGTAAACGGTGTGAAAGCGCAGGATGTCTTTGCCTACGAGTTGCAGGTTGGCGGGCCAGAACTTTTGGTAATGCGGCTCGCCGCCGTATTGCTCATTTCCAAAACCAATCGCCGTGATGTAATTCGACAGCGCGTCGAACCAAACGTACATCGTATGCGCCGGATCGTCGGGTACGGGAATGCCCCACTTGACCGACGTGCGGCTGACCGACAGATCGTTGAGTCCGCCGTTGACGAAACTCAGCACTTCGTTGCGACGCGCTTCGGGGCGAATGAAGTTCGGATTGTCTTCATAAAGTTTGAGCAGCTTGTCTTGAAACGCCGAGAGTTTGAAGAAGTAACTTTCCTCAGCCAGCTTATCCAGCGGGCGGTCATGCGTAGGGCATACGGGCGGCTTGCCTGCTTCGATCACGACTTCGCTTTCGAGATAGAACTGATTGCAGTTCGCGCAATACCATCCTTCGTATTTGTCTTTGTAAATAAAACCATTCGCCACCGCGCGTCGCCACAACTCTTGGGCAGCTTGTTTGTGATAATCGTGCGTCGTGCGAACCCAGTGGTTGTTGGTGAAACCGTAAGGCGCAAAGGCTTGTTGAAAGGCTTCGACGTAACGGTTGACGTGTTCTTCGACGGGCAGCCCGCGTTCGGCGGCGGCGCGTTCGATGTTCTGTCCGTGTTCGTCGGTGCCGGTCAGGAAGAAGACTTCCTTGCCGCGCTGGCGGTGAAAACGGGCTACGCTATCGGCAATGATCGTCGTGTAAAGATGGCCGAGATGGGGATTGGAATTGACGTAATAAATCGGCGTCGTGACATAAAACGTATTGCTCATGGTTACCTCCGCGAAAAAGAACGCGGATTCTTCCACGCAGGTCGGGAAAGCTCAAGCGCCTTTTTCTTTGTGTGCACGCAGCGCAAGCGAGATGACCCAAAGCACAAAACCTAACCACGCCGCCGCCGAAAGCCAACGCGCCCCGCGTTGCAATGGATGCCGCACTTCGTAAGAAAAGTTCAGCGTATGTTCACCTGCGGGCAGGTCGAGCAGCATGAGGTTGCTGTTCGGTTCGACTCGAATCGTTTGCTCGCGTCCGTCGAGGCGCGCGAACCAGTGTGAGTAAGCGTAAGTGTTCAGCCGCACGCGCACAGGTTCGAGGCTGCGTAAACGAAACAGGCGCGATTGATTGCGCAACTCTTGCGCGAGGATTTCGCCGCGTCCTTGCACGAAATCCAGCCCGCCGTAATTTTGCGCCGTGGGGTAAAGCATCTGTTCAGTGCCGCGCGGACGGTAAGACGGCTGATTGCCGAAATAAGCCAGATAATCATAACGTTCCTGCGTTTGCCATTCGCGGAGTTGTTCCGTCGAGGCGGGCGGCAAATCGCCGCGCTCGAATTGTCGCAACACCGTCGCATGATCGAGTGGCAGGTGCGGATGGCGCGCTACGAAATAGGTGAAAAATCCGTTGCCGAGTAATAGCAACGTCAGCCAGAGGGCAAAGGCTTTGCGTTGCGATACGTTTTCCCAGAAAGCGGCGAGCAACAATCCGGTGGCGAGTGCTGTAAGCGGCTGCCAGCGCCAGGGAAACTGCAAATACGAAAGGCCAGGCAGCAGCTTCCAGAAAAAAGCCGAGAGTGAAAGCGCCATGAAAAATCCGAACGCGATCAGCGCGAGGCAATAACGTTGCAAGCGTTGTTGCGCATCCGTTTGCGCCTTGCGCCAGACGGCCCACGCGAGCAGCGAGCCCAACACGGTTTGCAGCACGATGAAATAACTGGCGGCTTCGTTCAGCTTCGCCCATGAGCGATGAAAGTTTGAATCGGACGCAGGCGGCGCAAAGAGAAAATAGCTGCTGTAATGATGTTGATCGGCGAGCAGCTTGACGTTGACCCAACTGATTTCGAGCAGTTGCGGTACGAGCCAGAAGGCGGTGAGGGCGAAGGTGATGAGTCCCGCTGTGACCAAGTTGCGAAGGCCTTGCCAACGCAAGGTTGAACAAGCCAACAGGATGAGGACGCCCAGTGCGCAAAGATAAACCGTAATGACGTGCGTGCCGATGATCGCGCTGACGCTGAGCGCAAACAGCGCCGTGGCCCAGCTTGAGGTTTCATTGGCGTTTTCAGCGTTCAGCAACTGATGGGCAGCGCGTAAGGCGAGCGGTACGAAACAAAGCGCGAGCGCGTTGGGCAGCAATCCGCGATTGAGCGCGACAAAGGGATAAGCAGGCAACAACACGAAAGCCACCGCCGCCAGCACGCTTGACCAGCGCGTAAAAAACAACCGCGCGAAGCTGTACGCACTAAATTGCGCGCCGACAAAACAGCCGAACGCCGTGACTTTCAGCGCATTGAGCAAATCGAGCCCAAACAGCTTTTGCCACAACGTTGTGAGCAAAAAGCATAAAGGCGGATAAAACGTGAAAAGCGCTTCGCCGCGTCCGCCGCTCAAGATTCCCGCCCAACGCGGAAACCAATCGCCTTCGCTAAAGCTGCGGGCGTATGCGCGCGTGAACTGGTAATGAAAGACGAAATCGCCGAGTACACCGAACGCGGGATGGCGCAAGCGGGCATAAGTCACGATGACCGCTACGGATAAAAAAGTGGCGGCCACAAGCCAGCGGTGGGGGACTGATTTTGATTGATCGTTCATCTTATCCGTTTTCTATCCGTGCGAAGGCGTAAGGTCGCCGATGGGCAACGCCGCCGCGATGATGGCGGGCTGCGTTTCTTCTTGCTCAACCCGCTAGAAGACCCAACAAATTCCTAGTACCGCAAAGGTAGGAACCGCCGAGAGCAAGCCTGCCAAAACGGTACGACCGGGCGTTGCGTATTGAACACATTGCCGGTGAATGCCAACACCAGACCGCTCCAGGTTGAGGTCGGCAAAAACACTGGCAGGGCACAGACTATGAATTGCCAGACGCGCGCACGGGGCCAGTCGAGTTGTTGCAAGCGTTCAGCGAACAAGGCGAAGGCCAAACATAAACCCATCAGGTAATGTGTCCAGGCAATGGGATTGAGAATGAGACTGATGCTCATCAGCAACGCGAAGCCCGCGTCGAAACGTCGCAAACGTTGCGCGCCATAAAGCGCCAGCGCCAGCGCGAGCAAAGGCAAGGCTGCGCCCGCGAGTTGCGCGAGCAGCGGCGATTCCCACAACGGTGTGATCGTGTAATTCACGCCAAAAGCAGAGAAGAGCCTGCGTCCAAAAGTCATCAGTGAAAAGTTGAGATCGCCTACGCGATAAATGGCGCTGACCATTGGGCCGTATTTGACGTAGTAATCGCGCACCATCGGCCAGCCGTGCAACGCCATCGCAAGCAGATGCAAGCCGCCTGCGGCACAGGCAGCGGCAAATACGCCACGCCAACGCCGCTGCCACGCCAGCCATAACACAATGGGCCAGCCGATAAGTTTTAAGGACATCATTGCGCCGAGGATGAGGCCGCCCATTGCATCGCGCCGGACGCGCAGCGTACGCCATACGCATAGCCACAACACCAGCAGAAACAAACTGAATTGCCCGTACCACAGGTCTTCGATTATCGGCATCCAGCCCAGCGCCAGCCAGAAAGCCAGCAGCCAATGATGTGGCGCGAACGTCCAGCCCAAGCCATCAAACAGTAGCCCGATCGCCAATGCGAGCAAGAGCAATTCGCAACCGAACCACAGCCAGACGGCTTTTTCGTAAGGCAGCCACGCAAATGGATAGCAAAGCCAGCCCATCGCAATCGTGTGTGGCGTAGGGTGGCGCAAGCCTGTCACGTTGTGTTCAGGCAGCCAGCGTTGCGTGAGTTCGGGAATCGGCAGGTAAGGATCAACGTCTTCCTGCAAGGCTTTGGCTAAGAGATAACCTGAGAGGAAATCTTTTTTATAAATCCACGGATCTTTGAATGATTTGGCGATGCGCAGCATGCCCAGCAACGGCATGATGATGGCTAACGATAACAACAGCGCTTTTACGCTTGGACGCAGCCGCGCGAATCTTTTCATATCCCCAACACCTCTCACCAGTTTTAGCTTCCAGTTTTAGTTTGGGGATGCGCTGCTTTTCATTGTAGGGCAACCTTCCCGGGTTGCCCACGTCTTTTTTCGCCGAAGCCATGGCAGGCCTTCGCTATAGCTTGCCCAACGACTTGAGTCGCGCGCGCTCAAACTCATCGCCCGCATTCCATTCGGGAATGGTGTCGGTGTCGCACACGCGCAGTCCGATCCAGAATGCCAGTCGCACTTGTTGCACCATGCCGCTGAAATCCCAGTTCGCGCTGTATTCATCGGTCGGCTGGTGATAGCGGTTCTTGTTGTAATCGGCGAACTGCTCCTGCCCCCAATCGTCTGGATGGCCTACGAATTTGGTGCCGGGATTGAAGCTCACTGCGGGTACGCCCGCTTTGGCGAAGGGGAAATGATCGCTGCGATAAAACGAACCCTGTTCCGGTCGCGCGTCAGGCGCAATCGTTACCTGGTTTTCTTTGCAAACCTCTTCGATGAACTTGCCCAGCGTCGAGCGGTCTGCGCCCAGCGGTGTGATGTCGGTGGTCATGCCCAGCACGTTCATCGAATCGAGATTGATATTCGCCACCGATTTCGCCAGCGGTACGAGCGGATTGCGCGCATAAAATTCCGCGCCCAACAAGCCTTGTTCTTCCGCTGTCGTAGCGATGAACAGCACCGAGCGTTTAGGTTTGACTTCGAGATTGGCGTAAGCGCGTGCAATGGCGAGCATGCCGGCGATGCCGGTCGCGTTGTCTACGGCACCGTTGTAAATGTTGTCGCCCGCTTGTTCGGGACGAATGCCCAGATGATCCCAATGCCCCGAATAAATTACGTATTCATCTTTGAGCGTTTGATCTTCGCCGCGAAAGATGGCGACGACGTTGGGTGCAGTGACGCGCTGCGATTTGGTCTTGAGCGTCGTCTCGACTTTGGCCGTGAGGGCGACGGCCTTGAAGCCACGCACTTTGGCAGCATCGCGTAACGTGTCAAGATTCTGTCCGCCGAGTTGCGCGATCTTGCGCGCGGCGTCTTCGGTCACCCAGCCTTTGAACTTCAACGTGGGCGTTTTGTCATCGGGCAACAAACTGAATTTTTCACCGTCCCAGCCCGTGCGTACCACTTGCCAGCCATACGCCGCCGATTCGTTCGTATGAATCAACAGCACGCCCGCCGCGCCCTGCCGTGCGGCTTCTTCAAATTTGTAAGTCCAGCGCCCGTAATAGGTCAGTGCCTTGCCGCCGAACAGATTCGGTTCGGCTTCGGTCGCAGGCGGATCGTTGACCATCATCATCACGATCTTGCCTTTGACATCCAGTCCGGCGTAATCGTTCCAGTTCAATTCGGGTGCGTTGATGCCGTATCCGACAAAGACGATGTCGTTGTTGACAGAGATTTCAGGCTGTTCGAGATCGGTCGAGGCGACGAACTCTTCGGCAAACTTAAACTCTTCTTTTTTGTCATCACCGGCTTTCACGACCAGCTTGGTTTCAGGGTCGGTCTTAATGCTGAGCATCGGCACGAGTTGAAAATAACTGCGTTGCGGCCCGGCGGGTTCGAGTCCCATCT
>JABFSD010000314.1 GCA_013140935.1 Acidobacteriota bacterium | reverse complement strand
TTCCGTATCAATGGCGTCGGCTTTGCGTTTGCCTTTTTCGGCGATGAGCCAATTGCCGCGTTTGTTCCAGCCTTCGCCGCCTTCGGCTTTGGTGTGGCAGAAGGTGCAATCCTTCGCGCCGAACTTGGCGGCCTTCTTGACGAAGGGCGGATAGGCTTGGGTGGTGAGCGTCGTACCGACGACACCTGCGAATAAAACGGCGGCTACTGCGAGTTTGAACAACTGTTTCATAGTCTTTGCAAAGTCCCCTGAAAAATTTGTGGTTAGTGTTGTGCCGCGAAAAGGCGGCGGAATAACTGTCTGCGACCCGGATCGTGCGGCGCGAGCAGCGCTTCACCGAAACATTGTCGCGCTACGGTTTGCAAGTCGGCGAGCCATTCGTTTTCGATCAAGTAATAACGTCCTTGTTGAGGTTCCAGCTTGCGTTCGGGGTATTGGTAATCCCACTCGACGAAGATGGCGTTCAACCAGTAATCGTTTTTGCCGATGATCTCGACGCGTGTCTTTGCCATTGCCTGCAAACTTTTAGAGACGATTGGGAAGGCGATAACGACTCATCAAAAGGGGTTCGTGATCGTTACGCGGGGCGCATATTAAGCGCGGCGGACGGCGCTTGGCAAGCATCACGAACACGGCGTTGACACCCTCGCACTTGGTCGGGCAGACTGCGCCGCGTTGTAAGCATTCCTTCTCAAATCGAAAAGAATTAGACAGGATTGACAGGATTTGCAGGATTCACAGGATGTTTCAGAGGTTGGTATTTCATCTCTGAAAACCAATCCTGTGAATCCTGCAAATCCTGTCAATCCTGTCTAATTCTCCTTCAACCTCAATTACATCATCTGTGTTAGGAGAATCACGCGAATGGCTAAAGCGAATTCCGTCAAAGGCTTTGCACCGAAATTCATGAAAGTCGGCGTCTTGACCGCCGCGTTGCAAGAACTCACGCCGCGCAAGAAACGCGACGCCGACCCCGATCTGGCTATCGAAGAATGGATTCAATTCGCCAGCGAGTTAGGCGTCAATTACATTCAACTATCCGCCGCTGTCCATCCCGACGAAGCCGACATTCCGCCCGAAGCGATGCTCGACCCGGTGGCGAATACGTTGGACTTGCGCAAGCCCTTCGATAAGAAACGTGCGAAGCGTGTGTTGGCCGCGATGAAGCAATCGAAGATGGGCATCTCTGACGTAGGCTATTTCGACAACATGCTCCATCACGACCCGGCGATTCGTAAGAGCAAGCACGACTTCATGATCCGCGCGATGGATGCCGCTGCCGCGCTCGGCGTCGAAGCCGTGTGCGGATTCATCGGACGCAATCAGCAACTCAACATGGATGCGAACCTGATTGATTTCGAGCAGAACTTCATTCCGTTGTTGAAAGAGTGCAAAGCGCGCGGGCTGGTTTATCGCAACGAACAATGCCCTATGCCCGGCTGGGTTCCCGGCGACAACTGGCACAACAACATTGCCTATACGCCGGGCGCATGGATTGCGCTGCATCGCTTATGTGAGAAACACAAAGTCGGCGATCAGTTCCGCATTCATTACGACCCATCGCACGCGATTTTGATGGGACAGGATACGCGCTCGATCTTTCAGTATCTGAAAGACACGGGCTACAACTTTTTGATCGGCGGCTTTCACGTCAAAGGCCAGGTGACTGATGTGAAAGGCGTGTCGGCGTGGGGTTACGGCGGGCAGACGATGGAACGCGGCGATATGGTTAACGGCGAGCCTTCGCCGAATCCGGCTGACTTGCTCAATGCGTGGAAGAAACAGGTCGTGCTATGCGAACACGAATTGCCGGGTACGGCGAAACATGATCCGCTGGCTTATCTGCAAAACCGCACGGTGGACTGGCTCGATCATCAACTCGCCGCGCGCGAATTGCTCAAGCTCGACGTAGAAAACACTTTCCTCATCGTCGAACACGAATATCCGAAAGCGCGCATTCAGGACAAAGCGAAACTCAAGCCCATCTTGCAAGGTTCGATTGCCTTCACGCGCAAGATTGATGAAGCGGCGGCTTGTATGTATTCGCTGCAAAGCGAAGTCCTCGCGGCGCAGGGCATTCCCGTGCAAGGCGTAGGGCGCGAAGCCTATCGGTCATAGCATTTTTGGGAGCAATGAGAGCGATAGGAGAAATGTGTCCTCCCATTACTCTTATCGCTCCCTAACTCCCAACGAACCCGATCAGCGGCGTGGAATCAGGAATCAAGTATGCGATCAGCAGTCAAAACCCAACCAGTCAGACAAGCATTGTTCTCACCAGAAGAATATCTCACGTTGGAACGAGAGGCGGACGAGCGGCACGAGTGGCTGGACGGTGTGGTTTACAAAATGATGGGCGAAAGCCCGGAACACAGCATCATCTGCTCGAATATCAATGCAGAGCTAAATATCCAACTGCGTGGCAAGCCGTGCGCGGCCTTTTCGCCGAACATGAAGGTGCGTGCGCAACTGTTGCCGACACCGGGGATGAATGGTTTGTTCGCTTATCCCGACACGATGATCGTTTGCGGCAAGCCGGTTTTTCACGATCAATATCAAGACGTCGTCATCAATCCGAAAGTCATCATTGAAGTGCTTTCCAAATCCACGATGGATTATGACCGAGGCGAAAAGTTCGACCGCTATGCCGCTAACAAGTCACTGACCGATTATTTGTTGGTGTCGCAAACTTACCCGCGCATTCAACACTCCATCCGCAAACCGCGCGGACGTTGGGAATTCGTCATTGAAACGAAACTCAACCGCTCCATTGCCATCGCTTCGACTAAATGCAAGCTCAAGCTCGCCAACGTATATGACCGCATCGAATTTCCGCCGCTCGAACTCGTCCCGCCGCAAAGTGTTTAAGTTCATGGGCTGACACTGTCGTCATCGCTGTTCACTTTGAATAACTCGCCTTGTTGCGGTTCGCGCGAAGTGTCTGTCGGTTCTTCTACGGGATGAATACATTGGCGGCAGTCGCAGCGAGTTTGGGCTTTGTCGGCGCGATGGCCGCAGTGGCGGCAATAGATCGCCAGGTTGTTCATTCGCGCTTTGGTGATGTCGTTTTTCACGCCGCACCAGAGGCAGGTGACGCGAATGCTCATCGCTCGCCTTTCTTACGCAGCATGTGCCCGCGCGCGATCATCGAAATATTCCAACTGCGCAATCATCGTTTCATCTGGTAAGACGGACGACGCTGACTGTTCCCAAATTGGCGGCGGAATCTCAGCGAAATCTTTCATCTGATCGTAAACATCGTCTACGCCGTCGCGGAAGACATCGCCGATCAGCAGGCCGATGACGTTGTTGCGGTGTTCGGGATACTTCATCAAAAACTTGGCGAAGTTGAAGTCTTCGTTATAGAACGCATAAATCAGCTTGCGCATGGATTCGATGCCTTTATCCAGTTTCGGCTGGAACTGTCCCAAACGCGCCGCCGAAAAATCGTCGTGTTTGAACGCATCGTGAATCGCGTCAGTCGCCAACTCCGCCATCTTGAAAGCGAGCAGCACGCCCGACGAATAGATCGGAGCAAGAAAGCCGTAAGCATCGCCGATCAACATGAAACCGTCGCCCGCGAAATGTTTTGAACGATAAGAATAATCGAGGATGGAATAGATTTGGTCTACGCGCTCGGCGTTCTCGACGCGCTTGTGGCAGGCGATGCACTTGGCGACTTCTTCGTCGAAGATTTTTGCCAAATCCTGTCCGCGCCCTTTCACTAGATATTCGGGGTCTGCCACGATGCCTACGCTGGTGAGGTCGTTTTCGAGCGGGATATACCAGAACCAGCCGTTGCTGCCCAACGGAGCGCGCAGCACCATCGTCGCGCCGCCATTCAAATCGGGTTCGCGCATCGCACCTTTGTAATAGGTATAAAGCACAGCCTTCTTCAATTTCGGATCGCGTTGCCGCCAGCGAAACTTGTTCGAGAGGATGGCGTTTTGTCCGGTCGCATCAACCACCACTTTGGCGAAGTATTGTTGCCACTCACCGGCGGGCGTCATGACTTCGACACCGATGGCGCGGTCGCCTTCAAAGAGAACCTGTTTGATCGGCGTTTTCTGGTGAACGACTGCGCCTTGCGATTCGGCGTGTTCGAGCAACAGTTGATCGAAGGGCGCGCGCGTCACTTGCCACGTCACGGCACTTTCGTGATGGTTGGCTTCAAAGAAATAAAACGGACGCGACTCACGCCCCGCCTGATTGGCAAACTGTACGCTGTACTTGCGCACGAACGGGCTTTGTTTGAGCTTGTCTAACACGCCCAATCGCTGAAACGTCCAGAACGTATCAGGCATGAGCGATTCGCCTACGTGATGGCGCGGGAACTGTTCTTTCTCGAATACGATTACGCTGCGGCCTTCGCGCGCGAGCAAGCCAGCGGCGGTGCTGCCAGCGGGGCCGCCGCCCATTACGATTACATC
>JABFSD010000250.1 GCA_013140935.1 Acidobacteriota bacterium | reverse complement strand
CGCCGTGCGTTCGCATCAACTCGCGGGTGCTGCGATTGACGCGGGCAAGTTCAAAGATGAATGCGTCCCCTTCACCATCACTTCGCGCGAACTCGAAGCCGATGCCAAAGGGCGCGGACGTATTCGTGAACGCGAACTGGTTTTCTCAGTGGATGAAGGCGTGCGGCGCGATACGACCGTTGAAGGTTTGGGCAAATTGCGTCCGGCCTTTCACGCCAAAGGCGTAGTGACGGCGGGCACTTCGTCGCAGATGTCTGACGGCGCAGCGGCGGCGCTGGTGATGTCGCGCGAACGCGCAGACGCGCTGGGACTCAAGCCGCTGGCGCGTTTTGTCGGCTTCGCCACCGGCGGCGTAGCGCCCGAAGAGATGGGCATCGGCCCCGTCGTCGCCATACCCAAAGCGCTCAAAAACGCCGGACTCACGCTCAACGACATTGACTTGATTGAGTTGAACGAGGCCTTCGCCGCGCAAGCCCTATCGGTGATGAAAGTGCTGGGCATTGATCTCGAACGCACCAACGTCAACGGCGGCGCGCTTGCGCTGGGGCATCCGCTCGGCTGCACGGGCGCGAAGCTCACGGCGACGTTGCTTTATGAAATGCAGCGGCGCGGTTCGCGTTACGGCATGGTGACGATGTGCGTAGGCGGTGGCATGGGCGCGGCAGGCATCTTTGAAAATTTGAGGAGGTAACGTGATGAGCGGGAATGAAGACACTACGCAAAAACTGAATAAAGAGGCGGCGCAAAATCCAGAAGAAGAAACTACGAAAAATCTGGCGGAAAACCTGTCAGACAACCTAAGCGACCGGCAATTGCTGCTGCTCTTGCTGGAGCGCGTTACGCACCTTGAAAAAGCCGAAGAAGACCGCAAGCGGGAAACCCGTCCGCTGTGGGAACGCCTGGACGGTCAGATGGGACAAGTGCTGGTCAAGCTGGCGAACATTGAAGAAGAGCAGCGGCTGATGCGCACTGACATCAGCTTGTTCCGCGAAGACCATCGCAATGAGCGCCGCGAAAGAGCGTATTTAGCCGAGCGCGTAACGATCATTGAAAAACAGTTACAACTGGCGTAACGACAAACTGAGTCGGAGGCGCTCTGGATAAAACATATTTTTATGAGCGATTTAAAACTCAAGTTGCCGAAGATTTTAGATACGGTGGTTGAACAAGTGTTACCAAAGAGAGCAGCGGAATTACTGACTTCGATGGTGCGCTATGTTCACGACGCCGGACGCCTGACGGAAAAAGAATTGATCGCCGCTGTCGCCAAAAGTAAAAAAAGCGGCAAGTATATGGATTCCATTTGGATCGAACTCTTTCCAGCGAAATTAGAAATGGTCGCAGAGGAAGTTGAGCAGAAAACCGGCGCGATGCTCACATTGCGTCAATTGAAACAGAAGCTGGGCAAGCTCACCGAGTCTGCCGAAGCGCGCATCCGCGAGTTGAGCTTCGCGGAGTTGCAACAACTAAGCGACGACCTGCTCAAGTTCGAAACGCGCAGCGACCTGACTGCGTGGCTGCATCGCCACGCACCGAAAAAGAAAAGTGCAAGTGCGACAGCACAGCAAAGTTAAACCATTCATTCACACGAGGAGCATTCGTTATGGCAGCAGCAGCAATGAGCAAAGAGACAGTCAAAGGCGGCGGGTTCTTATTGCAAGACACCGTTCCGACCACGGTTTATTCACCTGAAGATTTCACCGATGAACAACGGATGATCGGACAAACGACCGCCGAGTTTTTCGACAAAGAAGTCATTCCGCGCCACGAACAAATCGAGAGCAAGGATTATGAAATTCAGCGCCAGTTGATTAAACAGGGCGCGGACCTCGGACTCATCAATGCGAGCATTCCTGAAGAGTACGACGGGCTCGAACTCGATCACGTATCCAACATGCTGATCGCTGAACACCAGTCCGGTCAGGCTTCGTTCTCGACGGGCTTCGGCGCGACGAGCAGCATCGGCCTGCTGCCCATCGTGCTGTTCGGCACGCACGAACAGAAGAAAAAATATCTGCCCAAAATCGGCAGCGGCGAATGGGTCGGCGCTTATTGCCTGAGCGAATCCGGTTCCGGCTCTGATGCGTTAGGCGCAAAGTCTACCGCGCGTTTGAGCGAAGACGGGCAGCACTGGATTCTCAACGGCGAAAAGATGTGGATCACCAACGGCGCTTTTGCTGATGTTTATACGGTCTTCGCCAAAGTAGACGGCGACAAGTTCACAGGCTTTATCGTCGAGCGCAACGACCCCGGCGTCAGCCACGGCAACGAAGAACACAAGCTCGGCCAGCGCGGCAGTTCGACTACGCCGGTGTTGATGCAGGACGCGAAAATTCCGAAAGACCGGCTGCTCGGCGAAATCGGCAAAGGCCACTTGATCGCGTTTAACGTGCTAAATTTCGGACGCATCAAGATGGGTGCGGGTGCGATTGGCGGCGCGAAACGTGTGTTGGGACAAGCGGCGAAATACGCCGCCGAACGGCATCAGTTCGGACGTTCGATTGCTACGTTTGGGGCGATCAAATACAAGCTGGCTGAAATGGCTGCGCGCGTATACGCAGGCGAATCGGCGGTCTATCGCACGGCTGGCATGATCGAAACCAAAGAAGAAACGATTGATAAAAAGAATCCGGCTGAGATGATGAAAGCCATCGAGGAATACGCCATCGAATGCGCCATCATCAAAGTCGCGGGGACTGAAACGCTGTTCTATTGCGCCGACGAGAACGTACAGATTCACGGCGGCAACGGCTTCACGATGGACTATCCGGCCGAAGGCGTTTACCGCGACTGTCGCGTCAATCGCATCTATGAAGGCACCAACGAAATCAACCGCTTGCTCATTCCCGGCCAGCTCATCAAACGCGCAATGAAAGGCGGCCTGCCGCTGTTTGCCGCCGCGATGAAGTTGCAGGAAGAGTTATTGGCTGGCCCGTCATTCGATTCTTTAGGCATGGGCGAAGACGATTCGCCGCTCGCCAACGAACGCAAGCTCGCGGCCAACGCCAAGAAAATCGCGCTCGCGTTGATTGGCTCCGCGACGCAAAAGTTCCAAGCGGCGTTGAGCGAACAGCAAATGATTCTTTGCTGGACAGCCGATGTCATCATCGAAGCCTTCCAGCTTGATTCCGCCGTAGCACGCACCGCCAAGCTCATCGCCAAAGACGGCGCAGACAAACATCAAGCCGCGATTGACGCGACCCGGCTTTACGCCCACGACGCGATCCTGCGCATGGACGTCGCCGCCCGCAACGCCCTCGCCGCCATCAGCGAAGGCGACGAATTGCGCATGATGCTCGTCGCATTGAAACGCTTCACCAAGATGGAGCCGTTGAATACAGCAGCCATTCGTGAGCGGCTGGCGGATAAGGTCGTTCAAACAGGCGGGTATATTTTCTAAAGCGAGTGGTCTTACGATCCCCCCAAGGGAATCGGTGCAAAGAGAAGTTTCTCTTTGCGCCGATTCCTTTGGGGGCTGCGACCATTACTTCACGCGCTTGCCCGCGATGACGCTGATCTCCACATCCAATGCGCCCGCAGCGCCGACCAACTTCGTGGATGATTTACGTCATACATGGAAACACCATTCAACTCGACCTTCGCTAAACCGATGTTTGGTCAAGATTTGCTCCCCTGTTGTTGTGCTTGATGCGTCGTGCGAAGGTCGTAATCGAAAACTAAAATTTACGTCTTCGCAAACCGCCGCCTTCCGGCTATACTGCGTCGCGTTGTTCGGCGCTTCACCACTGCCTCGAACTTCCTGCCCCGAAAAAAAAGCCAGAGCCCACTGGCTACCACGAGATCGTAACAACTCTTCATCCCGATTCGCTTTCCTCACCGTTAAGCGTTTGTGAGTTGGTTTGCCGCAAGCAATCCACATCCACTCTCCCAACCGCATCCCAGGCTTGCGTATACCCTAACTGTCTTCCCGTTCGGGAAGGCCAATGCAGTACTGGTGCTCAATGAAATACTTATGGACTCTATGTGTGTTGACGGCGTGCGTGATCGCGTCCGCAGCGCAAACGCAACCCCCCACCACTGATTCACGGCTTTATGCCATCGGCAACCCTACGCTAACCGATATTTGGGTAGACCCTGTCAACGGCAACGACAGCAACAGTGGTGCGACGCGCGCGCAAGCCTTGCGCACGGTACAGGTCGCGTGGGGCCGCACGCCGCGTGGCGCGACCTTCACCACGACGGGCTATCGCATCATGCTCGCGCCGGGAACTTACCCCGCAGCGAACTTTCCGGGTTACGTCGAATGGCGTTGGGGCACGGCGCAATTTCCTACGATCATTCAAGCGGCGGATGGGCGCAACACCGTTACGGTCACGACCTCGCTGGATGTTTATGATTGCCGCTATCTTTATTTGCTCGATGTGAATTTCACGCCTGACCCGCCGGGCTTTGCGGTGCATCTGGGCAACAG
>JABFSD010001054.1 GCA_013140935.1 Acidobacteriota bacterium | reverse complement strand
GCCATGGCGCGGCGTATAACCCTTACACGGGGCGTGGTGCTGCGGGGCAAGCGGGCGCGGTGAGCAATGCTTACACGGGCAACGCCGCGGCGGGCGCACGGGGCGCGAGTTACAACCCGCGCACCGGCGTGGTAAGCGGCGGTGCGGGTGGCGCGGCTTACAACGCGGCGACTGGCGAAGTGGCGGCGGGCGGCGGGCGTTTCGCTTACAACACGCGCACCGACACGGGCGTGGCGGTGGGCAAGAACAATGTTTATGCGGGGCGTGACGGTGAAGTCTATCGCTACAACAAAACCGACGGCTTGCAACAGCGCACGGGCGACAACTGGTCGTCAGTCAATCGTCCCGCCGATGCGCAGCACATTCAGAACCAACAAGCCGCGCGCGCCACGGGGCAACAGCGCTGGGATAGCTTTCGTTCCGCAGGCGGTTTCAACGGCAACACTGGCGTGACCGGTGCGCGCCTCGGTGCGCAAGGCGGCGGGCCGCGCTTCGGCTCCGGCAGATTAGGCGGCGGACGGCTCCGCCGATAACGCGGGCAATTCAACGTGCGACAACGGCGGCGTGCAGCCGCCGTTGCCGCGTGAAGGACACAGAATGGATTTTATGGCAACCGAACGTTGGCAACCGACCGAAGACCTTTACCAGACGGCGCGCAACCTGCCGCCCGACCAGCGCGAGACTGACCCCGTAGCGGTTGGTACGGACGATGATCCCTTGCGCACCGCCGTGGGCACGCTGCTGTTACGGCAGACGCAGGCCGATGAATTCGCCGAGACGTTGCCGCTGGAAGACGACTCGCTGATCGGGCGGCGTGTGGGAGCCTATCAACTCGTGCGCGAAATCGGACGCGGCGGGATGGGCGCGGTCTATCTGGCCGAACGCGCCGACCATGAGTTTCGCAAACAGGTGGCGGTCAAACTCATCAAACGCGGCATGGATTCCGATTTCATCCTGCGCCGCTTTCGCCGTGAACGGCAGATTCTCGCCTCGCTCGATCATCCGCACATTGCGCGCTTGCTCGACGGCGGCACGACCGAAGACGGGCTGCCTTTCTTCGTGATGGAATACATTGAGGGGCAGCCGCTTTACCGGCATTGCGACGCGCACCAACTCGGCATCGCCGAAAGGTTGCGGCTGTTTCAACACATCTGCGATGCGGTGCAATTCGCGCATCAGCACTTGGTCGTACACCGCGATCTCAAACCGTCGAACATTCTCGTCACACCCATGCAAGGAGGGAATGACGGCGCGCCGCGCCTGCTCGATTTCGGTATCGCTAAATTGCTCAGCCCGGAACTCGGTGCCGACACGATTGACGCGACCGGGACGGCGGCGCGATTGATGACGCCCGAATACGCCAGCCCCGAACAAGTGCGCGGCGAGCGCGCCAAACCGACCACCGACGTTTACAGCCTGGGCACGGTGCTTTACGAATTGCTGACCGGCCATCGCCCGCTGCGGTTGCGCAGCCGCGCGATGTATGAAATCGCCCGCGCCGTGTGCGAAGAAGAGCCGGAGTTGCCGAGCGTGAGTCTCGCGCACGCCGATAACTTTGCCTCAGGCGGGGCCTTGACGCTCGAGGCAATTTATCAAGCGCGCGGCGCTGATCTCGAAACGTTGCGTTCAGAAATCGAAGGCGACCTCGACCGCATCGTGCTCAAGGCGCTGCGCAAAGACCCGCGCCAGCGTTATCAATCCGCCGCCGAATTGCGCGCCGACATCACGCGGCATCTGGCAGGCCAGCCCGTCACCGCGCCCGTTTATACGCCCGACCCGTTGGCGACAAGACCTTTGCCAGCAAGAGGCGAAACGACCGGCGCGACGAGCATCGCCATTCTGCCGCTCAAGTTGCTGGCCGTTCCGTTGCCGGAAGACACGGGCGAAAAATATCTGAGCATTGGCTTCGCCGACGCGCTCATCACGCGCTTGAGCAATGTTCACAGCCTCGCCGTGCGTCCGACCAGTTCGGTGTTGCGTTACGGCGATGCCGCCACCGACCCGCTCGCAGCGGGACGCGAGCTCAACGTAGATTTCGTACTCGACGGACGCCTCAAGCGCGCGGGCGAACGCATTCGCGTGTCGTTGCAATTGCTCGACGTGCGGCAAGGCGCGAGCGCGTGGGCGCAACAATTCGACGAACGCTTCACCGACGTGCTCTCGCTCGAAGACGCCATCACCGCGCAAGTCGCCGAAGTGCTCGTGCCGCAACTGACCGGCGAAGAGCGCCGCCAGTTGAAAAAGCGCGGCACCGATAATCCCGCAGCCTTCGAGGCTTATCTGCGCGGGCGTTATCACTTGAACACCTTCACCGAAGAAGGCTTCGCCAAAGCATTCGTAGCCTACAATCAGGCGCTGGCGATTGACCCGAGCTACGCGCTGCCGCACGCGGGCATCGCCGATTATTACAACTGGTTGGGCGTTTACGGCGTGCTGCCGCCCCACGAATGTTATCGCGCAGCGCGGGCCGCCGCCGGCAAAGCAATTGCGCTCGACAGTGAATTGTCAGAAGGCTACGCCGCATTGGGGTTCGCCGCGCTGGTCGAGAATTACGACTGGGCGCGTGGCGAAGCCGCCTGCCGCCGCGCGCTTGAGCTAAACCCGCACAACGCGCAGGCGCACGTCTGGTATTCGTTGCAACTCACGATGGAAGGCCGTTTTGAAGAAGGCTTGCAGCACGCGCGGCGCGGTCTCGCACTCGATCCGCTGACGCCGTTCAACGGCCACAATCTCGGCTGGTGTTTGTATTTCACGCGCCGCTTGGACGAGAGCATCGCGCAATACCGCCGCGTGCTCGACGCGCATCCGCTTTATCCGATGGCGCATTACGGTCTGAGTTGGACGCTGCGGTTGACCGGCAGAACCGAAGAGGCCTTGCGCGAAGCCAAACGCTGGGTCGAGCTTTCCAACGAAGGACCGCTCGTCTTGTTGCTTTACGGGCAGGCGCTGGCTGCCGCCGGCCAGCGCGCAGAAGCCGAAACTATTTTGGACAAGCTGATGACAGTCGCAACAGAACGGCACGTCTCGTTTTATCTCGTCGCGCTGATTCATCGCTTTTTGGGCAATGAGGAAAAGACGCTGGAATGTCTGGAACGCGCTTACCGCGAGCGCGAAGCCTGGCTGGTCTGGCTGGGCGTGGAACCGGCGTTTGACGGCTTGCGTGAAAACCCGCGTTTCAGCGCCTTGCTGCAACAGACCAACAACCCGGCGGCGCGGTGAGAGGTTGAGGCGCGTGAAGCGCTCTGTGATTCATTCGCTCACGTCCGGCACGACGACATCGGATGTTTTGCTCGTCAGGCTTTTCCTATTTGCTGAGGCGGTGCGTCCATTCAACCAGAGCTTGCAGCATCTGCGTGATGAACTGTTTGGTTTGTTCGTTGGTAAGATTGCCCTCGGCGTCAAAGTTTTTGTGCGCAGAGGAAACCATGATTTCAGGCCGATTGAGCGGATGCATATTCAGAAAGACGAGCGTTTGCCGCAGGTGATATTGCGCGCGCGCCGTGCCGAGCATGCCCACCGAAGCGCCCATCAGCGCCGCCGGTTTGCTGTCGAAACTGTTGTCGCCATAAGGCCGCGAAGCCCAGTCCAGCGCGTTCTTCAGCACGCCCGGCATCGAGTAGTTGTATTCCGGCGTAGCGATCAAAATCGCATCGGCTGCGCTGACCTGCTGTTTGAACGTTTGCACCGCGACCGGCACGTTGCTTTCCAAGTCTTCGTTGAAGAGCGGCAATGCGCCGATGTCGGCGACGGTGAGCGTCACCCCGGTGGGCAGCAATTCTTGCGCCGCTTTCATCAGCCCTTTGTTATAAGACTTTTGGCGCAAGCTGCCGACAATGCCCAGAAGGTTGAGACTTTCCATGTTTTTTCCTCCGAAGTTTTAGTGGTGGTTAGCGCGACGCATCGTGCGGAATGCAACCGATGCGCGCGCTCACGTAACGGTAATCATACGTGGTGAGTTCGTAAGCGTAAGCGTTATTGCGCCGTCCAGCCGCCGTCTACGAACAGCGAGCTGCCCGTCACGAAGCCCGCCGCGTCAGAAGCCAGAAAGACCAGCGCGCCGACGATTTCATGCAACTCGCCCCAACGTGCCATCGGAATGCGCGAAACGAAGTCCTGATATTTCGCCGGGTCGTTGAGCAATTGTTTGTTCATCTCGGTCGCAAACGGCCCCGGACAAATCGCGTTGACCGTCACGCCGCGCCCGGCCCATTCGAGCGCCAGCGTTTTCGTCATCCCAATCACCGCCGCCTTTGACGTAGCGTAAGGCGTGCGTTGCGGCAACGAGATTACCGACATAATCGAACCCAGATTGATGATGCGTCCCCAACCGCGTTCAGCCATCGCGACGCCAAAGGTTTTAGACGTATGAAACAGCGCCGTCACATTGGTGTGCATCACGGCTTCAAAATCTTCAGCGGTTAACTCGCTGATCGCAC
>JABFSD010001089.1 GCA_013140935.1 Acidobacteriota bacterium | reverse complement strand
GGGTCGGCGGCGTAAAGGTCTGTGTAAAGAGCTTCGACCAGTGTGGTGATGTGCAAGTCGGGCCGCCAGTGTTTGAGGGCGCGCAAGTTGGCGGTGTCGAGTACGGCTTCGCCCAGGTTGCGCAAACGAATGAACAGTAGGCGTGCGTGGGTAGGTAAGTCTTCAAAAAGCCTGCTCGTCAATCGTTGGCCTCTTCAATTTTAGCTTCGTCAATCAGCATGATCGGAATCTCGTCGCGGATGGGATAAACGCGATGACAGCTTTCACACTTTAAGCCGCTCTGATCGGCTTTCAGGGTGACGCGCGCCTTGCAGGCCGGGCAACGAACGATCTCTAAAAAATCTACGCTCAAACTCATGAACAAATTCCTTTGCAGATAGGGTTACGATAACGGCGGACATTCTAAACGCTGATCGGAGAAAGCCAAACGCGGAAGCGGCGGAAAGCGCAGAACGGGGCCGCAAAAGGCGACGGTTGTCTTGCTTGTCTTTCGCAGCTTGATCGCGTAAAAACCCTTCAGTCTGCCCACACAGATAATCCAGCAACTTTTCGGAGGAAATTGAATCCAGATGCCTTTGCCTGACACGCCGCTCGCTTTTGGCGAGGCGGAACGCGCGCTCGGCGAACGTTTGCGTAAACTCGCCGCAGAAACCGATCAAATCGAAGGTTATCAGCAACCGCATGCCGAAAGGCTGGCGCGCTTGGCCGAAGCCGTAGGGCTGCGCTGCGGTTTGTATGGCACTGATTTGACGGCGCTCAAGTTTGCCGCGCTGGCGCACGATCTGGGCGAACGCAAACTGAAGCGGGAATACCTGCGGCGTTCGAGCCGGTTGAATTGGGAAGAACAACTCGATCTCTGGCGGCATCCCATTCTCAGCGAACAGGAAGCACAAACCTTAAAGCTCTCGCGCGAAGTGCAATTGCTGGTGCGCTGGCATCACGAATGGTGGAACGGCACGGGCTATCCCGACGGATTGGCGGGCGCGGCGATTCCGCTCGGCTCACGCATTTTGCGCACGGTTGATACGTGGTGCGCGCTCACCGCCGACCGGCCTTATCGCGGCGCTTTTGACGCCGAAGTCGCCGAGCAAAAACTGATCGAACAAACCGGCCTGGAATGCGATCCGCAAGTGGTGAAAGCGTTGCGCGCCGTGTTGGCCGAAGAACGCGCCGACGCCGAAATGGATTACGCCACGACGACGCCGCAATCTTATGAAACCGTGCCGATGGAGGCCATTACTATCAGCACCATCGGCGACACTACGCCGCTGACTGAAAGCGAACCGCTCTCAAACGTCATCGAAATGCCGTCGCGCTTCGCCGCTAGGCCCGTGCCTGAAGTTGCGGAAGAATTCCTCGCGCCTGAGAGGGCCACGCCCGAGTCGGCGGGCACAGAAGATTTGCCGGAGGCTCCGTCGTCGGTGACCTTCGACGTGCCTACGTTAAAACCTCACGACGAACGCCCTGCGCCGCCTACGCCGCCGCCGGTTCCGTTGTGGCAACGGTTGAATCAACCGGAATGGAACCGCAACGCGCTGCTCGACGATTCACCCGATGCCAAATCAGATGCAGTTTCAGATACCGCCCAGCAGCAGCAGGAAGTTGCGCCTGTCGTATTAACGCCAACCGAAGAAGTTCCCATCGTTGACGTAGCGGCGTTTAATGAACAACGCCTGCGCGCTAATACGTTGGGACTGGGATCGTTTTTGCCGGAGCCTGCGCCGTTGCGTTCAACGCCGCTCACGGTGGTTCCGGCGAGCAAGCTGCAAGTCGTCGCGTTGAGCGAAGTGCCCGATCATTTCTGGCTCGTCGCCAAATGGATTTATGAGGAATGGTGGGAAACGCCTGACAATTCGATCAGCGTCGTCTCGAATCTGTTGAAAGAACATCTGGCGAGTACGACCGTGCCGCAAACGTTCGTCGCCTTGCTGGACGGCCAGCCCGTCGGTTCGATTTCGCTCGTGGAAAAGGATTTGTCTGAACGCGCCGACTTGATTACGCCGTGGCTGAACTGGCTTTACGTATTGCCCGCGCACCGTCGGCAAGGCATCGGGTCGCGTTTGCTCGGAGGCGCTTTCACCCGCGCCAAATTGCAAGGCGCTGAAACGATTCACGCGGCGGTGCCTGCCGAACTCGCAGGCTTCTTCATCCGCCACGGCTGGGAAATCGTCGAGCGTGAAATCGGCGTGCAACGTTTGAGCTTGATGACGCGCACTTCATAAAAACGAAAATATGACCTTTCAAAATCCTCTCAATCGTCGCTGGCTCGGTTTTGAGTTGAGCGTATTGCGCCGCTTGAAATTCGCTTCGCTGGCCGTGCCCTTTGCCGGACAACCCGACCTTGAATGGTATCTGAAATTCTGGGGCAAGCAGACGCTCACCAACGACCTGTGCCAATGGGCCTGGTGGATGTCGCGCGCGCTGGTCGAAAACCAGGGCGAACGTTTGACCGAAGAAGACGTGTCGCTCGTTTTGCAAAACGCTTATGAACCGCAGACGCGCCTTTACAACGCGGCCTTGAGCCACACGCTCAACGAACTCGACGCGGTGTGGTTCGACAACATCTGGCAGAACATTCAACTGCTGCCCGACGAGTCCAAACGCGCGATGGCTTATACGCTGGCGCTGGGCGTAGCCGATTACATTTTCGCCTTTGAACCGGCGACGCGCGATTTGCGGCGTCCGCTCTCGCAGATTTATCTGCAACTCTGGCGCACCCAACGCAAGCTCGTGAACAACGGTCAAAGTAATGCCGCGCTCAATCAGGACGCGCACGAATTCATCCGTTCGGCGCGCGTAGATTTGCTGTTCGCGCGCTTTCCGCGCCCACAAGGTCTGGCGGGCTTGCGCGGTACGCTGGCCGGTTGGCGCGAGACTTTCGTGCGCGGCCACGAGATGTTTTGGGACGAACTCATCGCCGCCCAACGTGGCAAGCTGGGCGATGCGGTCAGTTCCAAACAGCAATACCTGCAACTGGTGAGCAACTTTCTGGCGAAAGCCAAACACATTCCCAAATGGGCGATTGCGCACGCTGACGACGGGTTTGTCAGCGCGGGCGAACTCGGCGAAATCATCCGCCAACATCGCCGCATCGAACTCACTTATCACAAAGATTTTTCCGACGTGTTAGGCGGACTCAACGCCTACCTGATTGTCGCTTAACGGAGAAGGAAAATGGCAGATGTCACAACCACTGTTCACTGGAACGGTGAACTCAGTTTTACCGGTAAGAACGCTAAAGGCCATCAAACGATGTTTGACGGCAACACGCGGGAGGCGGCTTCCCCCGTCGAAATTCTGCTCGAAGCGTTGGGCGCTTGCATGGCCGTGGACATCGTCGTCGTACTCGAAAAGAGCCGCACGCCCGCTACGCGCATCGAAGTGACGCTCGAAGGCGACCGTCACTCGCCCGAACCGCGCTATTTCACTGCCGCGCGTCCGCGTTTCGACGTGTGGGGCGACGGCATCAAACCCAACGCCGTAGCGCGTGCGCTGCGGCTTTCGCTCACGAAATATTGCAGCGTCTTTCATTCGTTGCGCGCCGATCTGGTTTTGCAGGCGAGTTACCGCTTGCACGCCGCCGGAGCCGAGGCTGCCGGCGAATATCTCGATCTAGACATCAGTGCGCCGACCGATGAGTTGATTGAACCGACCGCAGCATGAAACTCAAACTCGTCAAAAGTTTTTGGGGAATGGAAGGCTCGTTGCGCGAGCAGATGCAACGCATCGCCGAGGCCGGTTACGTCGCCGTCGAAGGCCAACATATCAATCTCGGCGACGCCGATGGCTTTCTCACCCTGCGCCGCGAATTCAAGCTCGAATATGTGGCAATGATTTTGACCGATGCGCCGAATAACTCAGTCACCGCGCATCTCGCCGACATGCACCGCAAAGCCGAAGCGTTGAAATGTTTCGAGCCGTTGCAAATCACCATGCACAGCGGACGCGATTGCTGGACGTGGGCCGAACAGGAACAGTTTTTCACCGAAGCCCTCGAACTCGAACAGCGCTGGGGCATTCCCATCAATCACGAAACCCATCGCAGCCGCGCTATGTTTACACCCTGGACGACGGCGGCCTTGCTGCGTCGTTTTCCCGAATTGCACATCACGGCGGATTTCAGCCATTTCGTGAACGTGTGCGAACGCTTGCCGGAAGATCAGGCAGAAAACCTCGCGCTGTGCATCGCCCGCGCGCGCCACCTGCACGCTCGCGTAGGCCACGAGCAAGGCCCGCAAGTGAATGATCCGCGCGCGCCCGAATGGTCGCGCCATCTCGCCGCGCACGAAGCGTGGTGGGACGAAATCGTGCGCACACGCCTGAACGCAGGCGCGACGACGTTCACCTTCAATCCCGAATTCGGGCCGCCGACTTACATGCCTGCATTGCCGCATACGCAACAGCCCGTCGTAAATCTGTGGGAGGTATGCCTGTGGAT
>JABFSD010000847.1 GCA_013140935.1 Acidobacteriota bacterium | reverse complement strand
GACGAAGCGCGCGCCATTAACGCCAAGCCGATTTTGGTGAGTTCGCTGGCGCGGCGCAATTTCAAAGACGGACAAATTGCAGCGGATATTTTGACGACTTATGCGACGGCTGCACGCGAAGTCGCGGCTGAAAAAAATGTGCCGCTGCTTGATTTGAGTGCGGTGAGCATTGCGTTGCTCAACCAATTGGGCGCGACAAAAGCGGCGGAATTCGATGTGAAAAATGCTGACGGTTCGCCTGACCGCACACATCTTTCGCGCAAGGGCAGCGTGACATTCGGCAAAATCGTGGCTTCAGAATTGGTTAAAGTCGCGCCCGAATTGAGTGCGCTATTCAAGTAACAGTGGCGCAATCTGCCGAGATTGCGCGATTCGCAAACAAATACATTTATTGTTAAGCGTGCATTGTGATGCCTGCTTTCGCGCGGCGTCCGTTGATACGCAAAAGGGCTACATGCCAAAGCGGCGCAATCTCGGCAGATTGCGCCACTCACACCCCCAGGAGGTCGTATGAATCCATTCTCTAAAAAACTATTCACTGGCTTAGTCGGCACGTTGTTGCTGGCGTGTGCCAGTTTGATTTTCGCACAGGACTATCGCGCCAAGTTGCAAGGTACGGTGGCTGACGCGAGCGGCGGTTCGATTCCGAATGCCAAAGTCGTCTTGCGCAACATCAACACCGGCGTCGAAGTCACGCGCATGTCCAACGGCGAAGGCTTGTTTATTTTCGATTTCGTCGAATCGGGCACTTACACCGTGCTGGTCGAAGCGACCGGCTTCAAGAAATTCGAGCAGCGCAACGTCCTCGTCCAAAATCGCGGCGACATTACGGTCAACGCAAAGATGGAAGTCGGCGGCGTGACGGAAGTCGTCACCATTCAAGACACGCCCGTCGCGGTGCAATTCAATTCGGCGAGCGACTCGACCACGATTGGCAATGAACTCATCAGCCAGATTCCGTTGCGCGGACGCAATCCTTATAACGTCATCGCGCTCGACCCAACCATCAACGGCGGCGAAAACGCGAACGGCGAAAACCGTCCTTATCACCACGCTTATGCCAATGAATTCGACGCGGGCGGGCAAACGACGCGCGCTAACGACATACAACTCGACGGCGTAGCGCTCACGTCGAGTTACAAAACTTCTTACACGCCTTCCATCGAAGCTGTGCAGGAAGTGTCGTTTCAAAAGAACGCGGTGGATTCCGAATATGGTTACAGCGCGGGCGGCGTCACGACGCTGAACATGAAATCGGGCACGAACAAGTTTCACGGTTCGGGCTATTACCACAACCGCGATCCGCGCTTTAACGCTTTCGGCGACCCGACCCTGCCGCGCACGGCGGGGGCTGACGAAACCATCTTTCGCGGCACGAAACTAAAAATGTATGGCGGTACGATTGGCGGCCCCATCGTGAAAAACAAAGTGTTCTTTTTCTCTTCGTGGGAACAGTGGTTCGATCATCGCCCGATCACGGTCAAAGTCACTGTGCCGACGGCGCTTGAACGCCGTGGCGATTTCAGCCAATCGCGCGTTGGCGCTTACGCGACTTGTGCTACCGGCGTCGCGTCTTGCGCACGTCCGATTTTTAATCCGCTTTTGTCGTCCGGTACGAGTGGCGTACGTCCGGCTTTTGCCAACAACATTCTGCCCGCCAATCTCATTGACCCGGTGGCGCTCAAGCTGATCGCTGAAATGCCGCTACCCAATCTGGCCGGCAATGATCTGAACTGGCAGGGTACGAAAACCGAAGACGTGGGTTATTGGAACATCTCGAACCGCGTGGACTGGAACGTCAACGAAAAGCTCAAAGCGTTTGTGCGTTACGGCTATTTCAAAACCAACCTGATCGAAGTTCCGCAAGACAACGCGGCGGGCAAGTTGTTTCCGGCAGGAGGCAGCCATCGCAACGGTTTGAGCATTGCGGCGGATACGGTTTACACGATTTCTTCTTCCAAAGTGCTGAACATTCGCGGCAATTACCACAAGCTGGTTGATGAGTTTGCGGCAGGCGACAATTACGTTCTGGGCAAGTCTGGACTTGAATCCTTATGGCCGAACAATCCGTGGTACTCGTCGCTTTATACGCGCGACTTGGTTTATTACCCAGCGGTGAACGTGCTGACCGGCACGACGAATAATCAATTGGGACGACCCGGTGGCAGCGAGTTCTGGCAGCGCCCGCAAGGCTGGGGCGGCTCGGCGCGCATGAACTGGTACTTGGGTAATCACAACGTCAAGTTCGGCGGCGAACTGCGCGTAGACAAAGGCAAAGGCGCGCGCTTCGTGCCGTTCGGGCTTAACTTCCGCGCCAATTACACGGCGAACCAGAACACCAGCGCCAATATCAACACGTCCGGCAACGAATGGGCGACGATGTTGCTCGGCGTGTTGGACGCCAACACCATCGGGCAGCGTATCCCCGTGCAGGAAGTCGTGACCAAAGGCTATTCGACTTACTTCCAGGATGATTTCAAAGTGAACTCGCGGCTGACGCTCAATCTGGGCTTGCGTTGGGAATACGAACCCGGCCCAGTTGATAGGCAGAACCGCTTGTCGCAACGGCTCGACCTGACCAATCCGATTCCTGAATTTCAAACGACGCCGCCCAATATGGCCGTCAGGCCTCTTCCTACGGCTGCAAATCCGAATCCGCTGACGGTGTTAGAACTACTGGCGACGAAAGGCTACAAGCCGACTTATAACGGCGCGTGGATTTTCACTGACGAAAACAATCGCAATGCGTGGTCGCGGCAAGCCTTGAATTTGCTGCCGCGCATCGGTGGCGCGTTCAAACTCGACAGCAAATCAGTGCTGCGTTTCGGCTATGCGCGGTATATGTCGCCTTCGTCGAGAATTCGTGACCCGCTGGGCGATTTCGTCAATCAATACACGGGCTATTCGACCAACACGGCGGCTCAAGGGTTGCAAAGCATCGTTACCAATGGCGTCAACAATACCGGGCTGCCGGGAGCATTCCTTTCCAACCCCTTCCCAACGGCGGCGTATACCGCGAATGGTATTTTGATTCCCGCAAATCCGTTGCAACAACCGACCGAAAAATCGTTGGGACGTTACACCAACCTGGGCAATACGATCACGCTCGATCAATACGAATTGAAGCCGCAAAACAACGACCGTTTTTCGCTGTCTTATCAACGCGATGTGTGGAAGCGCACCATCGTGAGCTTCGATTTCTTTTACAACCACGGCACCAACGTACCGGTCAGCATTGACCTGAATCAGGCCGATCCGAGCTTCCTTTACGACCTGCCGCGCGCGGTGACGAATGCGTCGGTGGCGAATCCGTTTGCGGCAGCGAACCTGAAGCTGCCCATCACGATCTTCCCTGGCGCGTTGCGCAACGGCGCGGCGAACGTGAACGTGTCTACGTTGTTGCGGCCTTATCCGCAATATGGCGCGATCAATCAAGCCAATACGGCGCTGCGCAAATTGCATACGACGTCTTACAAGTTGCAAGCACAACGTCCCTTTGCGCAAGGTTTGAGTTTGCTGGTGAATTACGCCTATCAAACCGAAGAGCAAACTGAATTTTTTGACGACATCGCCACTTATAAACGCGAGTTGACGTGGCGTCCATTGCCGGTGGCGCGGCATCGTTTCAATCACGCGGTCACGTGGGAAGTGCCGGTGGGCAAGCGCCGCTGGTTGCTCAAGAACGCGCCGAAGGCCGTGGACATGGCGGTGGGCGGTTGGCAACTGACGACCACCAATCGTTGGTATTCAGGCCGCCAGTTGATCTTCAACCAAAACCTGATCGTGAGCGGCAATCCGCGTCTCGACAATCGCACGTTGGGCCCGAACGGCGCGTGGTTTGACCGGTCGGTGTTTGCAGCCTTGCCGGTCTTATCGGCGCAAACCGACCCCGTCAACCAACGCCGCACCAATCCGTGGACGTATGACGGCGTGTTCGGCCCCGGCACTTCGCAAGTAGACATGACCATGAGCAAAGCCTTTCGCATCCACGAAGGCATGAAGTTCGAGTTCCGCGTCGAAGGCTACAACATAGCGAATCACATCAACTGGGATAACCCGGTGGTGGATTTCAACAACACGGCGAATTTCGGCAAAGTCATCAGCAAGCGTCCGGGTTACATCGGGCGTGAGATTCAGTATGGCTTAAAGCTGACGTTCTAAATTTAGTGGCTCGTAGTTAGTGGCTAGTGGCTGGTTCGTGAATCAGCCACTGGCTTTCTTCTTTTCAACCCGCAGGAGGATTCAATGACTCTCAAGTTCGTTAAACGCAGTTTGCCGCTGTTCGTATTGGCAATCGCGTTCATCACCAACAGCGCCGTCAGTTCGCAGGAAGACAAGCCCGTTGAACAGGTGCGCAAAAACATTCAGGCGCTGAAAGGTTTGCCTGATTCGCAATTCATGCCGTTGATGAATTATTTCAACGCCTCACTCGGAGTGCGTTGCAC
>JABFSD010000008.1 GCA_013140935.1 Acidobacteriota bacterium | reverse complement strand
GCCAGGTCAGGGGAAGTGTTTTCCTTGACAGCTCCCTTTCATAGAACCGCTATAAATCAAGGTGCATTAGGCTGATAAAGCACAGCGAGCGGTTCGGCGTTTGACCATACCGGTTTCAACCACGCCGGCGCTTTCGCCGGATCGCCCAGCGGTCTGAGCTTTTTGCGTTCTTTCAACTCGCGCTGGCTGATGAGCAAATAATCCACCGGGTTTTGTTGCAGCCAGGCGCGCAGGGCTTCTATCGAATCAACCTGCGGAAAGAAAACCCATTCGCCGCGACACAGATAAGGCACGTGCGGCTTGCGCGTAACGATTCGCTTGCCCGCACCGCATTGTCCCGTGCTTTGCAAATAGCTGATCGTCGCGGGTACTTCCAACGGATGGTTCGATAAAAATTCGCGCAACTGTTTATTGCCTTGCCTGAAAGCCGCAATCCACAACACGCCTAATAAGACTAACGGCACGCCGATGCGGTACAGGGAGCGGTAGCGACCTGGTGCTTCCGAATCGCGCGCGTCCGAATGCACCGAGTCGCTACCGCTCCCCGTACCGTATCGCTCAATCCATTCCACCAACCGCATCACTGCATAAGCCGCCAGTCCCGCACACAAAACCATCACAAAAAAGTAATAGCGTGTCTCCCAATGATTGAGCGCCATCAACAACAGATAAACGATGGCAGCAATTTCGAGCATCAACGCTACGCGCGCGCGCCGGTCGAACCACACCAACACGGCTCCGATCAACGCCAGCCAGGCGAGCCAGCGATTGAGCAAGCCTTCTTTCACAATGTTGCGCAAACTCTCCCACAAGTTCGCCGGATACTTTTTCAGCAAACGCGCCGGGTCGTAACGCAGCACTTCGCCGAACGAGTGAAAGCGTTCAGCCAACGCGCGCGTAGCGTCCTGATTGACTTCGCCTTTGACAAGTTCAGGAAAGAATTCCGTAGCGATATTGAGATAGTTCGTATTGAAAAACGGCGAGCCATGTTGCCGAGCATTGGCAATCATCCATGGCGAAGCGGCCAGTAAAAACATGCCGAGAAAGATCACGCCGTAACGCAGCCGTTCGCGCCACGCCAGCACAAACAGATCGAGCAAGACGATGCCGCACAGTCCGCTCGCCAGCAGAAACAATCCGTTGTAGCGCGTCACATACGCCGCGCCCGTCAACGCACCTGCCAATAAGCTCCGCGTCAAAACGTGCCAGCGGTCGTTGGTCAACACGACCAACGTCGCCAGACACAACAGCAAAAAGAAAACATCCGTCGTCGCGCTGATCGAAAAAGGCAGAAACTCTCCGCTCACGATGGCAAGGGCTTGCGCGGCAAGGCCGACCCACTGGCTGAACACTTGCGCGAAGAGGCGATAAACCAGCCAGCCGCAGGCTACGGCACAAAAGACCGACAGCCATTTGCCGACGGCGAAAAGGTTTTGGCTGTTTCCAGTGAGCTTGGCCAGCAAGGCTATGAAAGCGGGATAGCCCGGCCCTTGAAAGGGATTCGCGGGAAACTGTCCCGCCGCCAACCGTTCCGCATCCGGCGCGTAGTAATGATAAAAATCCGTCTCGGTCGCATAAGTGCCGAACGGATGCTGACGCGCCGCCATCACCAGAAAACTCAAATGCGCCAAACACAAAAATAACGGTAGCCAAAATTTCATCACTGTCCCGTAATCAACCGCGACTTCTCTTTCGTCAAAGGATCGCCAATGCTGCGTTGCCACGAAGTGAGTTTGTTTTGCAATTCATTGCGCGTCTTCGCGTGTTGCGCGTTGTTGTAAAGATTGCGCGCTTCGTCAGGATCGTTTTTCAAATCGTAAAGCTCATCCATTTGGTTTTCGTGATGATGGCGGATGAGCTTCCAGTCACTGGTGCGAATCATTCGCATATAAGCCAATCCGCCGTTGTGCAAATCGTATTGCCCATACACCGCGTCACGCCAAGCCGCGACTTTTTCGCCGCGTAGTAGCGGCGCGAAATCCAATCCGTTTTGTTGCGAGCTTTGCGACATCGCCACGCGCAGCATCCCTAAAATCGAAGGCAACAAGTCGAGATTGGTGACAGCTTCGGTGATTTCGCTGCCCGCTTTGATTACGCCCGGCCAACGCACCAGCAGCGGAATGCGCAACGACGTATCCCACATATTCGGGCGCTTCGGCCCATTCGCGCCGCCCAGCATCCAGAAGCCATTGCCTTTGGTGTGAATGCCGTGCTGTCCGATGTTGTAGCCGTGATCGCTGGCAAAAATCACAATCGTCCGGCGCGTCAAATCGAGTTGATCGAGTTGCGCGAGCAGCCGTCCGAGATTGCGATCTACGGAATGCACGCTCGCGTAATACTCACGATAAAAGCGTTTGGTTTGCTGAACGTCGAGTCCTTTGAAGGTGGGAATCGTCGGATCGAGATTTTTAAACGGCTCACTGTCTTCTGGCGGCACAGGCGCGTAAGGCGTATGCGGTGCGCGAAAGTGCAACACCAACGCGAAGGGTTTGGCCTTGTTCGCTTCGACAAAGCGCATCGCATCATCGGTCAGCAAATCGGGCAGCGAACCTTTTAGCTTAGTCTCTTTGCCATTCACTTCCAGCGTCGGGTCAAGCGGCGTGTTGCCTCCGCCCAAGAATCCATAGAAATGATCGAAGCCGCGTTTGGTCGGATGAAACGCCGGCGTCGAACCCAAGTGCCACTTGCCGATCAGCGCCGTGCGATAGCCTTGCTTTTGCAATACGGCAGGCCACGTCGTTGCGGTCGCGGGCAAGCCCAATCCAGCCGCGTCTTCGTTGGGCGCGATCCAATCGGTGATGCCGACCTGCGTGCCGTAAAGCCCGGTCAGGAAGCCTACGCGGCTCGGCGAACAGACCGGCGTGACGGTGAAAGCGTTGCGAAACAGCGCGCCTTCTTTGGCGATGCGATCCATGTTGGGCGTGATGGATTCGCGGTTGCCATAAGCGCCCATCGTCCACGGTGCCTGATCGTCGGTCATCACGTAGACAACGTTGAATCGTTCGCTTTGCGCTTGTGCCACCGGCAAGCAGAACAACGCTGCGCTCAAAGCGAGCATTACGATGAGATGTTTTTTCATGAGTTTCCCCCAAAGATTTGCGCCCGCAATCTCGCGCAGTTTTTCCGCCAAGTCAAAAAATGACGTAGCACAGACTTCAGTCTGTGCTACACTCGCCGTATGCCGATTCAAGACCGTTTGACTCACCCCGCGTTGCTTGATCCGCGCCAATGGGGCGCGGTGGATTTATACGACACGACGCTCAAGCTCGAACGCGAAGCTCTGCAAGGCGAAGAGCAATTCACGCCTGCGCGTCCGTTCGCCGTGCAACACCTCAAGTTGGATTTGCGCTTTGACGACGAAGCCGAAACCGTCAGCGGCAGCGCCCACATTACCGTCAAGCCGATGGATGACGATTTCGTGGCGCTCACTTTGGACGCAGCGGAATTCGATGTGCGCAGCGTCACGCTCATTCATCACGATTCGCCCAAGCAAAACTGCGCTTACGAAATCTTCCCTGAAAAGCTCGCCATCGAATTGCCGCGAACTTATACGCGCCACGATCAACTGACGCTCGAAATCGTTTATTCCTGCCAGCCGCGCAAAGGGTTGTATTTCATCAAGCCCGACGAAGCCTATCCGCACAAGCCGCGCCAAATCTGGTCGCAAGGCCAAAACGAAGACGCGCATTGGTGGTTCCCTTGCCACGACGTGACGAATCAAAAGATGACGACGGAGTTGATCGCTGAGGTGAGAGAGAATTTCTTTGCGCTCTCAAACGGCAAACTCTTGTCAGTCACCGAGAACCCCACGGCGCGCACGAAAACCTATCACTGGTCGCAGGAGCAACCGCATCCGTCTTATCTCGTCACGATTGTCATTGGCGAATACGAAAAGCTCTCAGCGCAACACGGCGCGTTGCCGGTGGATTATTACGTTTACCGTGCCCGGCAAGACGCCGGGCACAAGCTGTTTGCCCGCACGCCCGAAATGATCGCGCTGTTGGAACAGCGCTTCGGCGTGCCTTATCCGTATGACAAATACGCGCAGATTCTCGTGGATGATTTTCTCTTCGGCGCGATGGAGAACACTTCGGCTTCGACTTTCACCGACCGCTGTTTGCTCGACGAACGCGCCGCGCTCGACGTGAATTACGAAGACATCGTCGCCCACGAACTCGCCCATCACTGGTTCGGCGATCTGGTCACGTGCAAAGACTGGACGCAGATTTGGGTGAACGAGAGCTTTGCCACTTACAGCGAATACCTATGGCGCGAAGCGACGCGCGGCACCGATGACGCGCGCTTTGCCTTGTTTCAAGACTTTCTGCTTTACCTGCGCGAAGACCTCAACAGCCATCGCCGTCCGTTGCTGTTCCATCGCTATCGTTTCTCAGAAGAGTTGATGGATCGTCACGCTTATGAAAAAGGCGCGTGTACGTTGGATATGC
>JABFSD010000635.1 GCA_013140935.1 Acidobacteriota bacterium | reverse complement strand
TTATTGCCAGCGCCACGGCCTCGAACCGCATGCGCTTCAATTTCATCGAGCGCAATTCGGGCGGAACCGTCGTCGCTTTCGTAGCCGACATCCTGAATGTTCTTGGGAACGGCAACGTCGGCATCGGCACCATTAGCCCGCAGGCAAAGCTGGATGTGGCGGGTAACGTTAATGTCAGCGGCAACATCGCGGCCAAATATCAAGACGTGGCCGAATGGGTGCCCGCCCGTCAACCACTCGCCGCTGGTACGGTCGTCAGCCTGGATGCCACCCGCAATAATGCCGTGGTTTCTTCCGCGCGCGCTTATGACACGCACGTCGCGGGGGTGATTTCGGCACAACCGGGGGTGATTCTCGGAGAAGGCGGTGAGGGAAAAGCACTGGTAGCCACGACCGGCAGAGTCAAGGTCAAGGTGGATGCGACCCGACGCCCCATCAAAATCGGAGACTTGCTCGTCACCAGCGGCAAGTCGGGGCGCGCCATGAAATCGCAACCGATCAATTTAGGAGGCGCGCGGCTTCATCGCCCCGGCACAATTATCGGCAAAGCCCTGGAGCCCTTATCCAAAGGACGCGGCGAGATCTTGGTGCTGTTGAGCTTGCAATGAAAACCTAGATCAGAACAACCGACATTGGAACAGATGGAATTAAACAGAATTTTCGGAATTGACGGGATTTGCCAGTAGTCATAGGCATTTCAGCGTTATCCGCATCCTATCCATCCTGAAAAATCCTGTGAATCCTGTCCAATTTTTTTCTGTTTCGATTTAGCGTGGTTCGCGCAACTTCCCTTTCAGTCGCGCGATTTCATTTTCTCCCAGAGAGAGCGTGAGTGCCTTTTCCCACGCGCGGCGCGCATCGGCAGGGCGTCCGAGTTGGGCGAAGACATCGCCGAGGTGTTCGTGAATGGTGGCGTTGCGGCGCGCGTGAACCAGGGCTTTTTCCAACGTCGTGCGCGCTTGCTCAAACTGACCGGCTTTGTATTGCGCCCAGCCGAGGCTGTCGAGAAAGTTGCCGTTGAGCGGTTCGATGGTGAGCGCGCGTTCGATCAGGGCGAGGGCTTCAGGTAACTTTTCGCCGCGTTCGGCCAGTGCGTAACCCAGATTGTTCAGCACCGTCGCGTTGTCAGGGGCGCGTTGCATCAGGTCGCGCAAGAGCTTTTCCGCTTCGTCGTTTTTCCGGTTGCGATCCAGCACCGAAGCCAATTGCAGGGTCGAACTCGGATTCGTCGCATCTAACGCGAGCGCCTGCCGCGCAGCCTTTTCCGCTTCATTCAAATTACCGGCTTGCAATTGCACGCTGCTCAACACCATTTGCACGATGGCGTCTTCCGAAGCGCGTTCGGGCGTGCTTTCCAACATGGCCAGCAAGAGGTCTTCACATTCGCGGAAGCGTTTTTCTTCGGCGAGCAACGTGATTTCGGTGAGCTTGAGATTTTTGTCTTGCGGCGCGCGGCGCATCGTGGCGCGGACTAAATCCAGCGCTTCGCGGCGCTTCCCTTCTTCGCGTAAGCCTTCGAGTTGGGCGCGTTCGACGAAATAGGTTTGTTCGTCGGTCACCTTGCGCGTGCGGGTGAAAAGCGATTGCAGTTTGGCGTTATTGCCGAGCCGCCGATGCAAACGCGCCAGTTCCGACACGACGCGACCGAATAAACTCAATTGTCGTTCGTTGACGCGGCCCGATTGCGCCAGCGAATCGTAAAGCTGTTCGTATTGCGTCAGGGCTTCTTCGTTGCGGCCCAACTCTTCGAGCGTTTCGGCGTATTCAAAAACCAGTCCGGCGCGTTGTGCGGCTTCGACTTTCGGGAGGGCTTGTTTCAAGGTTTCAGCCGCGGCGGCGCGTTGGTTGGCGCGGCGTTGCGCCGTCGTGAGCAAAGAAACCACGTTCGGATTGATCGGGTCGCTATTCGCCAACGGGCGTAGCCGTTCGATGGCCTCGGCATAACGCGCCGCGCGCGTCAGCGTCGCGCCGTAACCGATTTCGAGCGCCGCACTGGGCGCGCTCTTGCTGAGTTGCGCGTAAGTTTTCAAGGCCTGCTCGACGGTTTGCGCTTCGCTCAGGATGCCGATCAGGTTGCCCGCGTATTGCGTGTTCTCAGGGTTGAACTCGTAAGCACGACGCGCGGCGTCAAAGGCTTCGCGCTTTTTGCCCTGTGCGAGATAGACCTGCGACAACTGCGCGAAGGCGCGATCGGGCGTGAGTTCCTGATTGGTGAACCAGCCGTAAAATGCCTGATCTATCGGAATCGGCAAACTCGCCCAGCGTTCTAGTGCATGCGTGTAACGCGGCGTATCGTTTTTGGCTTGATACAAATCCGACAACAAGGCCCAGGCTTCGGCGTCGCCGGCGTCGAGGCGCGTGACGGCTTCATAGGCGGTGAGCGCGCGATTGAATTGCGCAGCCGCTTCTTTTTCTTCTTTATTCGTGCCGCTGAATTTCATCAGCGCCATTGAGAGGCGCGCGAGCAAGCGGTGTGCGCCTACGCATTGCGGGTCGAGCCTGAGCGCTTCGAGAGCTTCACGTTCGGCGGAAGCCACGTCGTTGCGGAAGAAGAAATAGAGTTCGCCCAAATCTACGCGCGGCTCGGCTGATTTGGGATCAAGCCAGATCGTGTCGCGATAAGCCGCAATCGCCTGATCGAAAAGTTTCTGGTTCTGTTGTCGTTGCGCGTCTGAACGCAACCGACGCGCTTCGAGAAAGCGCAGATAAGCCTGCTCACGCGTACTCTGGGTGGTCGCGCGACTTGCAGAGATCGGTTCGCTGGGCGCAACGGAATCCGCCGTCGTTTGCGCGAAGGCGCTGCCCGTCAATAAACACAGGCTGATTGTCATAAGACTGCGCAAACTCAGAGTCAATTTCATTGCGTGATTCCCACCGGTAAGCTGTCACTTGATAAGTCGTCGTTTTCGCTAACGCACTGGTGGCGCGCTCGTCCGTTGAAGGCTTGCCACATATTCCCTCACTACGTTTACTTTTAATTCGGGCAAAACTTCCTCCAATGATTGCTGTCGCTGCGCAGCGCGTTTTTCCAGCCATTGCCAATACGCCAGGAAATCGCGGCGAAAAGCGCCGGTTAAATCGTAGGTAGGCACATCCTTGGCAGCAGCTAATTCCTGCGCAGTGAACGCGGGCTTCGTACATACTTTTTGCAACGCAGTTCGCATGCTGTCTCTGATCAGCCCGAATTCCGCATCCACCAACGGCAAGCGTTCGATTACCCCTTCGTCAGAGCAGGCAACCTGGTAGTTTTTTGCCAACACTTGATTGATTTTTTCGTCACTGATTTTGTCGGGAAGGCTCCCAAACCGCGCCGCAAAATCGCGCGGAAAATCTTGCACCTCGTCGCTGGGAATGAGGCCAGGTTGTTTCGCCTGCAGCGCCAGCGAGACTTCCTCATTCAATGTCTCTACGTTCAACGTGAGAGTCAGCAATCGTTTCGTATTTTCTTGCAGCGTAAAAGATTCACGCGCCTTGCCTAAGTTGCGCGCCATCAATCCAAACGTAATCAGTACGGCCAACAAACACAGCGCGGCAGCAATGCGCGTAAGGCGCACCCGCAACATGCTTTGCCGATAAATGTCTTCAGCCGGCATCAGAAAAGCGAGGACCGCGCCGACGAGCGCGCCGCCCAGATGGCCTTGCCAACTCACGCGCGGGTTGAAACTCATCGCTACGCCATACAACAACCACATCATCATGAACTGTTGAAAGCCTTTGCCCAGCACGTTGTCGCGGCGATAAGTGTGCGCCCACAAACCGGCGATCACGCCGAACAGCGCGCCCGAAGCGCCGACGGCCCTGGAATTGGTCGCAACGATCAACCAGCCGCCGCCGATGCCTGACAAAACGTAAAGCACAAAATATTGCGTGCGCCCCCACAACTCTTCGGCCATGCGTCCGGCTTGCAACAACCCGTAAGTATTCATCCCGATGTGCAATACGCCGCCGTGCAAAAAGGCGTAAGACAACAGTCGCCACCATTCGCCCGACCGGCGCACTGCGGGTGCCGAGACCGAACCGAACGCACCGAGTACGTCGGGGAAATCTATCGGTTCAAACGCGAAACCCTTGCCGTCGCCGGGAAATTGCATTTGATAAATCAGCACCCACGCATAAACGGCGAGATTGAGCGTCATCAAAATCATGGTCACGGGCCATTCGCCCAACCACGCCAGCGAGTCTGTCAGGCTGCCTTCACTGGCGGCGTAATGGCCCGCCGCGCCGCACGATTCGCACGAAGTCGCATTCGCCGGAATCAGTGCGCGGCACGCTTGGCACGCTTTGAGTTTGTTTTCGTTATTGCCCCAAGCCATTCAAGATCGCCTCTTAGATACTTCGTCATGAAATTGTTGCCATTTCTGGCAAGATATTTTTGACGAATCGCTGAAAGCCGCTCCCAGAGCGGGTTTCAGCGCAATTTGTAAGTCGTCCAACTTTTCAAAAATTACCCCT
>JABFSD010000051.1 GCA_013140935.1 Acidobacteriota bacterium | reverse complement strand
CCGCTACATTCGCACTCGAAGCATTCAACGTGATCGTACAACCACCCGCTTGCGTCACCGTAAACGATTGCCCGCCCACTGAAATCACCGCGCTGCGACTCACACCGCTATTCGCCGCGACGGAATAGTTCACTGCGGCGTTGCCGCTGCCTGACGCGCCGCTCGTGATCGTCAGCCACGATTGGTTGCTCGTCGCCGTCCACGCGCAGCCCGCGCCCGCCGCTACGTTAAAGCTGCCCGTACTCGCTGACGCCGCCACGTTCGCGCTCGTTGCACTCAAGGTGATCGTGCAGTTCCCGGCTTGCGTCACGGTGAAGGTCTGTCCCGCAATCGTGACTGTGCCCGTGCGCTCGGCTGCCGTATTCGCGGCCATGCTTAGATTGACCGTGCCGTTGCCGTTGCCTGACGTGCCGCTCGCAATCGTAATCCAATTGGCGTTGCTCGCCGCCGTCCACGCACAGCCCGTCAAGGCCGTCACGTTGACGCTCGCGGTTTGAATGCCTGCGCCCACACTGGCGCTGGTCGCAGACAAACTGTAACTGCAAGCCGCCGGCGTAAAGCTCGGTGTTTGCGTATTGCTGCATCCCGACTTGACCAGCGTCAGCGGCCCCGCGACCACGTTCGCCGGAACGGTCACGTTGATTTGCGTATTGCTCACCACCGTGAACGCCGCATTCACATTGTTGCTGAAAAGCACGCTCGTGACGCCGTTGAGATTGTTGCCGATGATATTGACGGTTGCGCCCGCTACGGCGCTCGTAGGCGCAATGCTCGTGACCGTCGGGCAGTTGGCCGATCCCGGTTCGATGATGAACGAGGCATCGCCCATGTCGAAAAAGATGTTGCCGACAGCTTCGACCTTGATGCGCGACTCGGTCGAGGAAAGCCCCGCCGGAACAGTGATCGTTTCGCTGCCGTCATTCGGCGTCGCCGCCACAATTGTGTAAGGAAAAGTTTCGCCGTTGTCGGTCGAGAGCGAAATTTTGACCTGCGCGCAACTGACCGGTGCATTGTTCGTGTTGTTCACCGCCCACGTCACTGTCTGTTGCGTGCCGCCCGTCCAGCGCACCGCCGTGTTGGGTGCGGTGACTTCGAGCGGGCCGGAGTTGACGTCTACTCTAAGCAAGACATTGTCATCGGCGACGCCGCCGCGTTGGTCGCGTACGATCACTTTGAAATTGAGATTGCGCGCTACGCGTGGCAAATGCTGCGCGACATACAATCCGTCAAAGCCCTGCAACGGCGGATCGTTGTTGTAATCCTGAATCAAAAACAATTCGGGAAACAGGCGCGTCGGGCTGCTGACCGGCGCGAACGGCCGAAAGATCGGGCGCGTCGTCGTCGCAGGATCGCCGTCATCTGTGAACGCCGGATTGCCGAAACTCGTCCCGCCCGCGTCATATTGTTCCCACGAATAAGTCAGATTGGCATTGTCGCCGTTGTCGGGATCGTTGGCTTGCGCCGTCAATGCAAACGGCGTCCGCTTGGGAATCGTGTAATCGGCTCCGCCATTGACCGTCGGCGGACGATTGCCGGTGGCTCCGTTCGTCGAACACGTCGCCTGGTTTTGCATGAAATCGGCAATCGCATTCACCGCGCCGCTGTGAAAGTGCAACGCGCGGCTGTAAGAAATGGCGCTGCACGAACTGGCATAAGACATAATCGTCAACCCGCTGCCCGATTCATATCCGGTCGCGGCATTTCGATTCGACCCGCAACTGCCTGAGACATCGTTGAAGGTATGATTCGTCCCGAACATATGGCCGAGTTCGTGCGCGATGCGCCCGATGTAAAACGTATGACCTACGCTCACCGTCGAGGGAATTAAACTGACCCCGCCGCCTTTGTAATCGTCGTAAAGACAGGCGACGCTGAGATAGGCTACGCCGCTGCTGCCCGTGCCCAGCACGTGGCCTACGTCGTAATTGGCCGCGCCGATCACCGTGTTGATGTGCGCGCGAATTTCACCGAGCATCGTGCTGGCGTTGCCGTTCGTGAAAGGGTCACTCGCCGTGTCATAAATCAACCGGTCGTTGTTGGCGACGAGATTGAAATGCGCCGACAGATCGCGTTCATAAATCAAGTTGACGGCATTGACCCAGGCATTGACCGAAGCGATGGCGCTGGCTTTGTTGCCGCCCCCCAGCGAACCCGTGGTCGTGTATTCATACGTCGTCGCCATCGCCAAGCGATAGTTGCGGCGCGTCGGCCCTACGTTAGCGACGTTCAAATCGCGCGCACTTTTTTGTGCCGACAGCCGTTGTAATTCCGGCACTTCCTCGACCAGACATTCATATTTATCGGCAGCGACCGCGTCCTTGTCTTCATAACTGACGTATTCCGTGTCGCTCACCGGCTCTACGCTATAAGCCGTATCAGGCCGCGCGACTAGTGCGCGCAAACCTTCAGGCGACCACGCAAAACGCGCGATGACCGCCGGGTCGTCTACGCTCACGGCGCGATAGCTTTTGATTTCAGGGTAACGCGCGGCTAAGGCCGGTTCCATGTTCGGCGACTCTTCGATGGCGAAACGCGCGAAGCTGCCGTCGGGCTGGGGCAAACTCATCACCGGGCGCGTTCCCTTCGTATTTTCCAGCGGCGCTTGCGCCAGTTGTTGCAACAACGCGCGGCGTTGCAGGGTGACGCGGTGAAAGCGATGACCGGCAGCGACATTCAACGGCTTGCGGCTCAAGCTGCCGGATGTCCCGTCTTGGGACAAAGACACCCAGATGCCGTCGGGCGAACTTTGCGCGGCGGCGCGACGCGCGCTGCTTCCGCTTTGAAAAGCGAGACAGCCCAATAAACCCAGTAACAAACAGGAAGAAAGGCGGAACCCAGGCCAAGCCGAGAGGCGACGGAAAGTGTGTAAGAAACGCATAGCCACGATTGAATACTCCACAAATAGGGGATGCTGATTTCTGAAGAGTTGCCGGCTGATTGCCGACACTTGCGAGGGATGCCAAACGTGAGGTGCAAAAATGGACGATCCGTTCGTAATGAAGCACGGCGCGGGCGCGGGAGACGCTGCTCTTTAGGCGCGCAATGCGTCTGGCAAGCCGACGCATTACGAGCAAAGAAATCTTACGTCCAGGCTCTGAAGCGAGCCGAACGCGAGACGGCCAGTGCGTTCGCTTCATCACGAACGGACAGCTTGCGGGGATGCAAGGTCAATCTGAATGGGAGATAAGGAAAGCGCTCAACAGTTCACCTTGCCGCCTGGCTCTTCAAAGCACCTGAAAGGCTTTTCAGTGACCAGCAAGGCGCTGAGGTCGTGAGCGACAGCGGTTTCGTTACGAAGGGATCAGGACGACGGAACGCAGCAGGAAAAGGGACAAGGCCTATTCATTTTCAGACGGGCACCACAACCATACAACGCAACTGGCATCCCTAACAGTCACGCTACATCATCACGTCTCTCAAAATGGATAGGCCTTGAACGGGTGGCGCGTGGGGAGGGCGATTCGCATATAAATGGGGGGAGGGCGAAAGGCCATGCGCCAATCTGGACGGAATTTCGAAAAAGAACTCTAGCCGAGCAAGCCATAGCGCGGCGGCACTCGAGGTGGCAGGAAGCGGCAGCTCTAACAGTATCGAAGGCCGTACTGAAGGCGCGCATTCGTGAGGGAGCAATACAAAGGGAAGAAACAGGGTCGGCCCTTCGGCCAGCACCCAGCGTAGCTCTTTTTCCCCTGCAACGCTGTTGGCACTTAACGTAACGAATCCGTGGTTTGGCATCCCTAACAAACCGCAAATCCGTGTGCTGGCAAAAAACGCCGCACCCTGTTTCTACGCGACAGAGCGATTACGTCACCATTGGCTGCGGTTTTACCAAACCGCAACACAATCTTCATCCATTCTCCAAACACCGAATCTCTCTGTCATCGTATAGTGCTGGCACTCTAGTTCTATTACAGCCAATTTTTGGGTGCGCCGAATTTTTAATGAGGGCGGTATCGCATCGTTTATTCACCGCGTAAGGTGATCGCCGGATCAACGCGCATCGCGCGCCGCGCCGGAATCCAACAGGCCAAAAAAGCCAAGCCCGCCAGCAACATCGTCACCGCGACAAACGTCAGCGCATCCGTCGCCGCAACGCCGAACAGCAAACCGCTTACGACGCGCGTTAAAGCAAAAGCCGCGATGACGCCGAGCGTTATGCCGACGACGATCAAACGAAAGCCCTGCGCCAGCACGAGTCGCGACACGGCGCGCGGCGATGCGCCCAGCGCGAGCCGAATCCCAAATTCGCGCTGCCGCTGATTCACCGCGTAAGCCATCACGCCGTAAACGCCCAACGCCGACAGGCCCAACGCCACGGCGGCGAACAGTCCGAGCAGGATGGAATACAAACGCGGCTCGGCCACGTCGGCAGCGAGTTGGTCGCTGATGAGTATGGGCTTGGGTGTTTCGTATTGCGGGTCTACGGTGCGAATGGCTTGCGTGACTTCGTTGA
>JABFSD010000770.1 GCA_013140935.1 Acidobacteriota bacterium | reverse complement strand
GTCATATAGTTAATTGTTGAACCAGTATCGCCCGCCGAAACGCAGACGTTGATCGGAGCCGGACAGTTAAGCGTCGGCGGCGCAATCACCGTCACCGTGAACGAACACGATTGCGTGCCGCAGCTATTCGTCGCGGTACACGTCACCGTCGTCGTGCCCACCGGGAACGTCGAACCCGACGCGCGATCACACGACACGGTCGTATCCAACCCGCCCGCTGACGGCGCAGGATAGGTCACGGCTGCGCCACTCGCCGACGTCGCCGGTACGGTAATGTTGGTCGGGCAACTGATCGAAGGCGCGTCTTTCACTGTGACGTTGAAAGAGCAAGAGGTTTGCCCCGCCACATTCGACGCCGTACACGTCACCGAAGTCGTGCCGAGCGGGAAGCTCGCACCCGACGCCGGAGCGCAACTCACCGTCGCCCCCGAAACCGTCGGCGTCACGTAAGTCACCGTCGAGTTCGTCGCGCCCGCCGCTACGCAGACGTTGATCGGAGCCGGACACGTGATTGCCGGTGGCGCAATCACCGTCACCGTGAACGAACACGATTGCGTGCCGCAAGCATTCGTCGCAGTACACGTCACCGTCGTCGTGCCCACCGGGAAAGTTGAACCTGAAGCCCGATCACACGAGGTCGTCGTACCCGCGCCGCCGCCTTGCGGGGCCGGATAATTCACCACTGCGCCGCTCGCCGAAGTCGCGCCCGTCGTGATATTTGTCGGGCAACTGATCGTCGGCGCATCCGCCACCGTGACGTTGAACGAACAAGAGGTTTGTCCGCCCCCATTCGTCACCGTGCAAATCACCGTTGAAGTACCGAGCAGGAAGTTCGTCCCCGAAGCCGGATTGCAAACCACCGTCGCGCCTTCGCCCGTCGTGGTCGGCGCGGCGTAAGTCACAATCGTACTGGTCGTCCCCGCCGTGACGCACACATTGACCGGAGCCGGGCAAGTGATCGTCGGCGGATTCAGTCGCACGCCGAAATCATAGTTGTGATTGGTCGCGCCCGACCCGCCGGTCGTCAACGGAATGCAAGCCTTGCCGTCCGTCAACATCGCGTCGGAATCGCGGATGTCGCCATTCGCCGAACTGTCAGTGTCTTTCCCAGTCAACACAAAGCCCGTCGGCAAGCTGACCAGACAGATTTGATAATCCATGTTCGGCAACACGCCGCCCGGCACGTTCGAGGCGTTGAAGTAATACGTGCCATCAGCACCCGTCGTGGTCGTACCGACGACTGCGCCGTTTTTGATGAGTTGCACACCGACGCCCGCCAAACCGGGTTCGTTGGCGTCTTGAATGCCATCGCCGTCGAGATCATTCCAAACGCGATTGCCGAGTTCGATAGGCGCGGGGTCACATAGCGGTACGAGATCGCCGAGGCCGTTGGCCTTACCGAAATCGCCAGCGGTGTTGAAGATGTTCGAGCCGTCATAAATGCGATAGCTCTTCGTGCGTCCGCCCGTGTTGTTGTTCATCCACGCCGTACCGCCGTCAAACACCAGGTTCACGCCCAACAGCGGAATCGGGTCAACCATATTGACGAGCACGCTGGGATGGCCGGGAATTTGGGTCAACGCGCCGATGGTGGATTCATCGTTAAACGGCGGCGCAAAGTCGGTGAAGTAATACTCGCCACCGCCCGGGCCTTCGCCGTTGTTTTGCGGACCCGTGCCTTGACCGCCCGCGCGGCTGTTGCTTTCGAGCGTGAAGCCGCCCGCGCCATTGCCGGCTGCCCGCAACGTGTCGCCCGCATTGACGCCGTAATAACGTTCGTTGTTAGCCGGGTTATCGAGGGTTTGCGTACCGAATTGGTCGCCCGCACGATCACGCAGGCCCAGCACCAAATCACCGCGATCAAATGCGAAATCGGTCAGCCAGGGCTGCGGATAAATACCGCGTTGGTCGTTGCCGACGCCGGTGGTGGCAAAGCTCGGCGTCCACGGACGCCACGTCGCGCGGAAACAAGTGCCCGGCCCGTCTTGCGCGCTGTCGGCGCAACGGCGCACGTAGTTCAATGGAAATTGAAACAACGGCGCAGCATCGAGCGCGAGCGTCGCGGGGTCTACGCGATAGATGTAACCTTGCATCCCTGCGGCTTGCTGCGTGCTTTCCGCCGTACAGGTCACACCGACATAGAGCGCGCCGGCATTCCAGTTCAAAGCGAAAGGCCGTACATCACCGTTCGCGCAACCGGGTGCGCTCGCAATCGGCGCGCTCGTGCTCGGACTGCCACCCGCAATCGGAAAACCGTAAATCCGGCGGTCGTTCAAATTCATGGCATACAGCACCGTTTCAGCGCCGTTCAACGCGACGCCGCCGAACGACACTTTGCCCACCGCATCCCACGCCGTGTTGCCGTTGTCGCGGTCGAAATCAGCTTGATTGTGCGGATTGGCTCCGACCGCCGCGCCCGCATTGACAAACACTGACGTAGCGCCGTTCGCCGGATTGATTTGATAAATCGCGCCCGGCCCGCCGGGGCCGAAGCCCGCGTGCTTTTTCATAAACGACGAAGCGTAAAGCGTGCGGCTGCCGCGCGCGTAAGCCAAACCCCACACCGTGCCCACCTGATTGCTGTTCACCAAATTGCCGTGTACGGGTTGGTCGAAATCATCCACCGGCAATCCGCCGGTCTGCCGCGACGTACCGGCGGAATTCGGAAACGAAACAATGACCGGATCGCTGCCGCTTTGATTGCCGCCTACGTAACAAGCGGTGATGAGCGTCGGATTGTCCTGGCAATATGCCGCTGGCAACACGATGCCGTAATCCTGATTGCTCGCGGTCGCGCCACTGATGAAGCGCACATTGGTGCGCGAATTGTCACCCACTACGCTGGGGAAATAACCCGCTGGCAAGTTGGTGAACTCCAGCCGATAAGGGCCACTGCCTGAAGCGTTAATTGAATAAGCGCCGTCTGCGCCCGTGGTCGCCGAACCGGCTTCGCTGCCATCCGCCGCATAAGCCGTCACGGTGACGCCCGCTACGCCGCGATCAAAGGCGACGGGCAATTGCGTACCGTCGGCATTGGTAATGGTCGCTGCTGTGTCACGGCGTCCGTTGTCGTTGTAATCCTGATAAACCACGCCGGTGATTGGCCCGGCGGTGGTGTCGGCAAAGGCCCGGCGCTGTAAAGAAAAGACGCTCCCCGCTGGCGTATTCAGCCAGACCGCGCCCATAACAAATAAGGCCAACCAGCAAAAAGCTCGTGGGCCTGTGTTAATAAGAGATTGGGTGAAACCCGCCCGCAGGCGAGCCGTAAGAGTTGTTCGCATCATAGTGAGTATTCTCCTCCGCATTGAGTGAAGATGTAGGCCACCAAAGCAACGACTGATCGTCGGAAGTGGACGTTCGCAACGAAAAGGGGGGGCCAGGTCGCAAGTGGGGGAAAGGGAGGGATGCACCGAATCGCCGTCGTTGAAAGCAAGATTGAGTAATGAGGTAAAACTTCACACACCGCCATTCTCGCAGCAGCAGCATGTGCCAGGTGAGAAAACGCTGACTGGTCGCGTAATCCGAATCGGTGTCACGTTCGGGAATCCTAAGGCGCACGACTCATCACACCAGGACTACGCAACCAATCAGCCCAACTAGTCAGTCAGGCCATTGAATCAGCCGGTAAATAAACCTCCCACGGGTTATTTACCGCTGCTCGACCAGGCAAAGGTGCGATTCGAAGTCCCCCCCACGGAAACCCCCAACCGACCTTCACCCCTGTTTCGACTGACTAGAACTCGAGAAACTTTTTAGAAAAAAGGAATGAGATTCACTCAAACCGGGCGGCGAAAAACTGTAAGGTCGCTGCACTGCCGACCATCTTGTTGTGCGAAGCCAATTCGCCCAATTGTCGCACTAGCAAACGCGCTTTTCTCCAGCGCGGTATAACGACGGGGAAAATCGCAGGGAAACAGAAAGACGACAGGCAAAGAAAATTAAGCCTTGCTACCTGACCCCGACCGGTTGCTGCGTTGCCATAGCCAGCCTGCTTACCTGAAACGCCACCTGCTTAATTTTCTAAACGGTACTTCCTGTTTTCCCCACATGTCGGCGTAGCACCGATAAATGGGGAGAGTGGAAAAGTATGCCGGTGTTTTTTTATTAAAATCCAGATTAGGGTCGCACGAGGTGAAAGGCAGATTGCGCGATGACTTGTTCATCGGCAGAACGCAACTCGACTTGATATGGCCCGGCGACTAAGGAAGCGACCGGCACTTCACCCGCGACAAAAAAGAAGGGCTGGTGTTTTTGTACGCGCAACGGCCCGCTACGCCACGAGGAAGTTCCGGCGGAAGATTGCAACACCAGAAATAATGGCCCGGTGACCGGCTCGGTTACTTCTAGTTGCAACCGCACACGCCGCGTCGTGTTCGTTAAAACCAGACGCGGCGTTTGAGACGGGGAGCGCACGTCATTACGCTGCAAGGGCGGCAAGAGCAAACCCAATACTTCACTTTGCGC
>JABFSD010000203.1 GCA_013140935.1 Acidobacteriota bacterium | reverse complement strand
GCGGGAAAGACCAGCAACACGGTCACGATCACCATGCAATAAAGGCATCGTCTTTCGGCACGAGTGGGATGCTGGGCTGGGTCTGTCACTTGATCGCGGCGTATACGGCTTACAACTACGCCAAAAACAATCCTTACAATTAACGTCGTTCAACCAACGCGAACAAAAAAGCCGGAACGCAATCACTCGCGCTCCGGCTTTTGGTTTTGGGTTGGCGTTTCGACTTACTTCACCTGAAACGTATCTTTCGGCGTAATGATCGTCTTGCCCGCTACATTGTCGGTAATGCTGACAGACACGTCATAAAAGCCCGTCTCGAAATCTTTGAGCGCCATCGTACGTGCCAACGTAATTTGCTGGCTGTTGATCGTACTCAAACTGTTCTTGCCGTCTTCTTTGACGCGCGATACTTCTTTGCCACCTTTCGACATGACGTATTCAATGTCCACGCTGGGACGCAAGGTCGCCTGGTCTACCTGCACATTATAAACCTGCATGTAAATGCCGAGCGTCTGGTCTTTTTTGAACTCCGCCGTCGCGTTGGGAATGATCTTCAACGTACCCAAGGTGAACTGTCCCGTCGGCAATTTGCCGTTCAACGGTTCGATGCGCGAAGCCAGAATCAAGGTCGAGTGCGACAACTCGGCTTCGTTGTAACGCGGCACGACGAAGCCCTGTTTGATGATGCCCGTCTTGCCGCTGTTCACATCGCGCACCACCAAATCAATCTTGTAATTGCCCGGCGGCAACACGATGTTTTTCTGATAAGCCGATTTTTGTTGTTGTCCTTGTTCCAACGCTTCGGGCACGTAACTCGAGGTCACTACGTCTTCGAACAAACCGGCTCGACGGCCCGACACGGCAGTGATCTTCGCGTAAATGTTCGTCGCTGCCTGTTGAATGCCGCCTACGTCTTTGTAAACCAAATCCTGATTGTCCATCTGCACGGTGAACGAAGTCAGCACCGACGTTTCGGTTACGCGCAAACAGTTGATCACCAAGCCCGCCGTCAAAATATCGAAGCTGGCTTTCGGCAATTCCGATTCGCCCAAGGCCGCAAGGTCACTGAATTTCACTTTGGGCGGACGCGACAAACGCGCCAGCAAATCGAGGCGTTCAAACGGCTGGTCTTTGGCGCGTTGTCCGAACATCTGTTGGCCGCCTTGCCCACCGCCAATGCCGCCGATGCCGCCAAAGGCGATCCGGTCGGCTTTGGATGACAAGCCCAATTGTTCAGCCAGCGTCAAGCCCGCGTTCGGCGTATAAAGCAGCGCGTCTTTTTCATTCGGATTACGCGCGATGCGATATTCGCCTGAACCCGACGGGTCTACGAATTCGATTTCGACGTCGGAGCCTACGCCCTCGATGTAGCGATACCACCAAATCTCGAACGGATAAGTCGAAGTCGTGCCGCCGCCTTCCCACGTAGGGCGATCATAGCTGCCGCCCGAAGGATGCGATTCAACCTGATCGGCTTTGCCGAACATGATGTACATGCGTCCGCGGTCGGTCTTCCAACCGGGGATGCCGCTCGTGAACTTCTCGTTCGCGTAAGCAATGCGCTGGTAATACTCTTCGCGGTATTCGTTAGAGTCGGTGTCAGGGTCGGGATCGCGGCGCAACCAGAACTGTTCGATGAACTGCTCGCGTTCGTCGTCGGTCTTGAGCGATTTGAAAGTCTTGCGCTCTTCGTCGGTGATGATCCAACGTACGTCTTCATCCATCCAACGCTTGTAAACACTGTTGCGCGCTTCTGCCTCAGATTTTTGCTGACGTTCTTTCTGTTTCTTTTTGTCCTGCTTGTCGTCCTGCGCAAAAGCCGTCAGCGACGGAGCGCACAAGCCGAACGCGAGGCTCATCACAAGCGAACGCGCCATTACTGCATTAAACATTCGGTATTTCATAAGGGATAACTCTCCTCGGTGCTGATGACGACGCGGCACGCGTGCCATGACAGATCGTGAGCTATGAACGGCTCCAATCAGAAGCCCTTGCACTCAGGTCTCGCACAACATGCGCGTCGCGTCAAAGTCCAAAAAATAACGGCTCGTTGAATACTGCCTTGAGCCGTCTGTCTGGGGTTTCTTCTGCGGCAAACCGAGTTGGAAGGTTTGGAGCGGGCGCGAGTCTAATTCCCGCCAAAGAGCAGCGTCAAGCAACGGTTTCCGGCTGCCATTACTTCTTCTTCCGCATAAAGAAAAAGTCGCCGTCAATCGAAGAATTTTCCCACGGCACTTGTTGTCCGTTGCTGCGGGTTTTGACGTTGACACGCGTGAGTTTGAATACGTCTTCGAGCCGAAGGCCCGGCGTGCGCATGTGGCGCAGCAGTTCTTCGGTATACAACCCGTTTTTGCCGGAGCCGTCACGCGCTACGTCACCCGGTGAAGTGGCGTAAGCGATCAAGGTGCCGCGTGCGTCATGAGGCATTTTGACCACGGCGAGTCCGCGCGTGAGCGAACGCGTCGCCGCTGAAAACGGATTGTCGCGGCAAGCATCGAGAATCACGATGCTCATCGCCGCTTTCGCATTGGCGAATTCATTTAGAATGCGACCCGCGTCTACGGCCTCGTATTCGACATCGGATTCTTTTTCGATTTTGGCGGCGAGCGGAATGAGATAGTTCACCCCGCCCACTTGCACGCCGTGTCCGGCGAAATAAAACACGCCTGCGCTGGTCGGCGTGAGTTTCGCGCCGAAAGCCCGCATGGCTTCTTCGATGCGGCGCTTGTTGGCGTTCTCCAACATCATCACTTCAAAGCCGCACTCGGCCAGGGCTTCGGCCATCGCGCGCGCATCGTTCACCGGATTCTTGAGCGGCTGCGCATCATACGAACTATTGCCAATGATGAGGGCTACGCGCTTGTCGGCACCGATTTCCTTGATGGCGGCGTTCGTGACGGCAGACGCTACGGCTGCGGATTTATCAGCATCGCGCGGCGTCACCGTGATCGTTGTCGAATTCGCAGTCGGTTCAGCCGTACGATTCGGCTCGCTTTGTTTTAGCAATTCCGACCAGTTTTCAACTTTGTTTTCTTTGACTGGCTTGGTGTCTTTGGTGTCGTTGGAGGCTGCGGCTATGGCAGCAGGTTTGAAACTCGCACCTGCGATGTTGCCTTTGATTTTTATATTGTAAGACCCGCTCTTGTTGGCCGAAGGCGCGTTGATGCGCAAGAGAACGTTTTGTTTGTCGCCGATGCGACATTTGGCCTCGCGCCGTTCTGTGCCGCCCGGCGTAGCCGACGACACATCGAGTTTGAACAGCGGCGCGTAGCTCGTATCCAGCACTTCGATTTCGATTAAGGCTAGTTCAGCTACGCTGGAAACTGTAACAGTGAAATCCAGTGAGCCGGATGCTTCGGCGCTGTAATAAGTTTCGACGCGCGTACCGGGACGCAACGCGCCTTTCAATTCAGTACTCGATAGCGGAATCGGATTCGCGCGGTCTTGTGCGAACCCGATAGAACTCAGCGATAAAACCAATAACGAGATTGCGATAAAACGAATGCGGCTCGTAATGAACATAGTGACCTCTTCAAAAACGGTGGCACGAGCTGGCAGCCCGTGCCACCGTTTCATCGTGAAATGCGCTGGTCACGCAAGGGGAGATGCGAGGCGCAAACTATTTTTTGACCTTGTCTTTCACCTTCGCGGGTTGCGTGCCGGTGTATTTGCCGACCGCGCTGATGTCGTCTACTTCAGTGATGACGACTTCGCCGATCTTGTCAGACAGCACGCGCAACACTTTGCCGGTCTCAGGGTCTTTCACCTCTTTGATCGGACGTTCGACCGTGAACTTGTCGCCGACCTTTACGCCTGCGTTCTTGCCGATGTTCAAAATCAGAATCGAACCTGCGACTTCGGCGACCATGCCTTCGGCGGCTTTGGCCGGAGCGGCGGCGGGCAGGCTCGAAGCCTTGCTTTCGAGTTGCGAGGCGATTTGTCCGACGGCAGAATAAACCGCTTCGCCGATGATCGTTTCGGCGAAGTTGCTCGAACTCATATCGCGCGCGCCTGCGCCAACGGCTTCGCCGATGATGCCGCCGCCGCCTGAGACCGAAGCGCTCTCGCGTTTCGATTCGCCGCGCGTATCGCCCGCGTAAAAGATTTCCGCCGTTGTGCTGTTAATCATTCGATAGTTGATGCCGACCACGGCCTTGGCTTTGTTACGGCCCACGCGCATACCGCCGATGCCGGGCACGCCGCCGGGCAAACGCACGCCGCCGCCACCGCCTACGTTTTTCGAACTATCGTCGCGGCCAAAGGTATTGATGCTGCCGACGATGATGATGTCTACGCCGAGAATCTTGCCGATCTTGGCGGCGGTCGCTTCATCCACGCGCCCGCTTTGGCCGAAGTTCTGTTCGGCCAGAATCTTGTCGAGTTGTTTGCGCTCGATCACGCTGTAAGCGCCGCCTTGCACCAATTTGGTGACCAGCAAGTCGGCGATGCCTTTGCCCACGTCCTGATTGC
>JABFSD010001040.1 GCA_013140935.1 Acidobacteriota bacterium | reverse complement strand
GCCTATAACGCAAGCAAGTTCGCGGTGCGCGGTTTCACCGAAGCCCTGCGCCACGAACTCGAAATGGAAGGTTCGTCTGTTCGCATCTCGTGCGTACATCCCGGCGGGATCAATACGAACATTGCGCGCAACGCTCGCGGCGCGGCGGCTGCCACCGCAGACCGCACCGAAGAAATCGCCCGCTTTGAACGTCTCGCACCGACTTCGCCGGAAAAGGCGGCGGCACGCATCCTGCGCGGCGTCGTGCGCGACGAACCGCGCATTCTCATCGGCGCTGACGCATGGTTGATTGATCGGCTGCAACGCTGGCTGCCCGTGCGTTACTGGCGGTTATTCAAGCCGATCATTGAGTGGCAATCCGGCAAGTTGTGACGGCTTATTGGCGCAACGTCGCAATTTCTTTTTGGGTTAATCCGGTGAGCTTAGCGATGTAAGCGGGCGTTTTGCCTTCGGCTAACAATTGGCGCGCGACCGATGCCATCGCTTCATTATGGCCTTCGGCTTTTCCTCTGGCTTGCCCTTTGGCTTCGGCTTCCGAGATCGCCGTATCTATGGTGTTTTTGTAATCCCAATACGCCATCAGACTTTTTTCGTATTGCATTCGTTCCTCGCGCGTGAGCTTTTCGACTTCGGCGATCTTGAACAGTTTGGTGAAAACGCGTTCCTGCAATTTGGCCGGACGTTCCTGTAACTTCGATAGGTGTTTAATCACGTAAAGCCACTTGTCGAAAGGCGTCTTCAACTCGGCTTCGGTCTTGGTGAACTTCGGCATTTCGAGATAGAGGAACGTCAGCTTGTCGTAAAAGACGCGGTTGCGTTGGTCTTTCAACTGCACCGTATGCAATACCTCGCGGTCGTCTTTGTCTTCGGCAAACACGAAATCGAGAATGCCTACGAGATAAACGGCGGAGAGATTGAAGTTCCATTCTTCGCCGCGCACGGCCTGTTCCTGAATCGGGAAGCTGGAGTAATACACCGTGCGGTCTTTGAAATAGTTTTGCTTGGCCTGCTGCATCTCGACGATGAAGCGTTCACCGCTGCGGCTGATGCAATAAAGATCGAACACGGCGCTGCGATCCAGTACGGTCAGTCCCAGCTTTTCCGTCGTGGTGTAAGTCAGGTCTTTGATCTGATGGTGCGACGGCAACAGTTGATTGAGAAAAGCGATCAACAAGTCTTTGTTCGGCTCGCTGCCGAATAACTTCTTGAAGCCGAAATCAGTATAGGGATTGACGTATCGTCCGCCGTTGTTCATAGCCGCATTTTCAAATTTTTGTGAGCCAAAGTGAAGGCGTTCGTGCAAATGGAACAATTGGTCGCCGCGCACATTGCCTAACGACCTATGCGCTTCTTCCACTTCGGATAATCGTTATTCAACAGGCTGCGCGCTTCGTCGGAATACCAGCCGTAACCGGTGCGCCGCTCGTGTTCGATTTCCGCCACGCTGTATTTAATGACACTGTCACGTCCGCTGAAGATCGGACGATTCGTGCTGATTTCATAGAAGCGCGCCCACAGCGGTTCGGCTGCGGCGTCGGCTTCCAGCACGCGGTCGAAGCCTTTCTCCAACGCGGCATCGCGCTTGTTGTAATACTTGAATCCGTTGATCTGCACAGCGCGCAACCATGCGACGGCGGCTTCGATGGAAGCGATCACACGCGCATCAGGTTTCTCAATGCCCATCAGAAAGCGCACGATGCCTACGCTCTCGCTGCCGCTCAACGAGGGGTGTTCGTAAGCGCGCGCTTTCGCCGGAGCCAGCGTCATTTCATCGTGTTGCGCGCACCACGCCGTCAGCTTGCCTGCGACGACAATCTGCGTTTTCAGTATGCACTCGAGGCCTTTCACTACAGCTTGTGCCGCGCGTTGGCGACGCGCTTCGTCAACGAAAGCGTAAGCCACATTTTTACGTTCAATCTCGCGCAATAGCGTCAGCACGCCCGCCATCGCGCCGTCGTTATAAGTGATGTGCGTGTAATAGCCCTTCACCAACGGAAAGAATCGCGGCCAGCCGCCGTTCGCGTATTGCGCGGCGAACAGATAATCCAATCCTTTCAAAAACGAATCCTTAAAGCGCACCTGTTGCGTCGCGTTGAACACCTGCGCCAGATAAGCCAACTGTTGTCGCGTAGCGCCGTTATCAATCGTTGATTCATCCGGTTCTTGATTGAGCTTTGCGGCTTCGGCTTGACTCAACACGATTGCCATATTGGTGTTCTTCGGCCAACCGCCGCTCTGGCGTTGCCAGCGCACGACGTTATCGGCGATGCGCAGGGCTTCGCTGGTTGAATACCACTCCGGCTTTTGATTCAGCGCATTGTTCCAGCGCACCTGCAAACGAGCGGCGATGTCAGCCGACACTTTGAATGCCGTGCCGTGACGAATGCCGTTAGGCAAAACCAGCTTGCTCGACACGTCTTCCCACGTTTGCCAATCGCGCGTCTTCAGTGCGCCGTACCGATGTTCGCGGTATTCGTCGTAATACACGACCCACTCTTGATTGAGCTTTAACACCGTAGGCCCTTCGACCCAATCTTTCGTGAACGCTGTTGCCGCTTTGCTGTAAGGGCCAATCGCTTTGTCACTCGTCGCAATGCGCAAATGTTTTTTCGCAGCAGGGAACTCCGTCTCGTCTTTCACGATCATCACGAAGCGTGCGCTGTCTTGAACCACCGTCGCATCAATCACGTTAAAGCCATTGTCATAAAAGACCTTCGCCTGGCTGTAAGTTTTGAAATCCGTCGTCGTCGTCGCGTAGATGCGATGGTTGCGTCCTTTGCCTGCTGACCCTTCCGTCTCTGCAAACTTGCCCGGAATCGTGGTTGACCAAAAGATGACGTAACGTTGCGTCGCCGCGTCATAAATGATTTCGGGTGCCCAGCAATTCATCGCCGTCGGCTCGTGCGCCATCACGGGAATCGTTTGCTGTTCCGACCAGTTGATGAGGTCTTTCGAGTGCGCGATGCCGATGTCGCGGCCTTCCCAGCCCGTCGTCCAAACGAGATGAAAGACGCCGTCCGGCCCCAACAAAATGCATGGATCGCGCATGAGTTTCTGGCTGCCTACGAGCGGTGTGAGATAAGGCTTGTCTTCGTTGAGCGCGCGCCACGTCAATCCATCGCGGCTGTGGGCGAGATGCAAGCCGTCTTCGCCGTTGTTTTTGAAATAGGCGAAGAGGTAATCCTCGCTTTGCCCGAATGCGCTGGCCCCGCAACTCAACCAAAGCGCCAATAACATTACACAATGGCTTCTCATCATTTCCTCCAACGACAAAGTTGATTCTGGACTTACTCTTTAGGAATGGCTCGAAAATAAGAGTGCCATTTCACCGCAGAGGCACTGAGGTCTCGCAGAGTTACCGCAGAGAAGAGGGTCTCTTTTTCTCCTCTGCGGTAACTCTGCGAGACCTCAGTGCCTCTGCGGTGAGAGGTGATTTGGTAGTTTTATTTCCGGGTCAATCCTTAGCTTCCGGTTCAAAAAAGAAATTGACGCTGCTTACCGATTCGATTTCGCGCAACTCTTTCAGAAAGTCTTCCTGCTTTTTCGGACGGCGCAGCGCGAGTTGATAAAGCGATTCGCCATTCGGTTGTGCGTTGAGCAGCTTGATGCGGCGTCCGTGTTTTCTCAGTAATTCCTGCAATTGCGGCAAGGCGGCTGCTTCGTGCGTGATTTGCAAATAACCCAGCGGCGCTTCCTTGCGTTCGGTGTCGCTGAATGTGTGCAGCAACAAAATGACTACGCAAATCAGCACGGTGCCGATGAGCGCAATGGAATTCAGCCCTACGCCCGCCGCCATGCCCATCGCCAACGAGAAGAAGATGAAGACGATGTCTTCTACGTCACGCACCGCCGTGCGAAAGCGAATGATAGACATCGTGCCGACCAATCCGAAAGCCCGCGCCAGATTGTTGCCGATCACCAGCGTGATGATGGCAGTAATCAAACACAGCAGCACCAGCGCGTTAGGAAACGCTGGCGGTATCGTTGCTTTGCGCCGTATGAACCGATAGACCAGCGAGATCAACGTACCGCAAAACAATGCGATGAACAGATTTGCGCCGAACTCGAAAATCGAAGGGCGAAAGATGTCCAACTGTTGTTGTGCTTCTTGTAAGAGTTGTGCAGGTTGCAGCATCGGTTGTCTTACATCTGCCAGCGCACCGAACGGCGCAGGTATTCCATCAGTCGCACGCGCCCCAATAACAAGCGGCAACGCAGCGGAGCGCCGGCGGCCAATGTCTCTGGCGTTTTTTCGGCAAGAGCTTTGATGGTGACGACTTGTTCGTAACTCATGGTCTCGACGCGCTTGCCAATCTCTACGACCAAAGCGGTAACGGTTTGCGGTTGATCGAGCAATTGCATCTCGAAGCGTTGCCCGATTTGCAAATACTGCACGTCACGCAAACGAATCGGAATGTGCAGAATCAATGAAGCGCCGTCTTCGACATACAACTTGTCGCCTTCGAGTGTGCTTTCCAATCT
>JABFSD010000583.1 GCA_013140935.1 Acidobacteriota bacterium | reverse complement strand
TCGAAGATGTGCTGCGCCAATTGCCGGTTCCCGTGCAATTGATGCGGCGAATGAATCTGTCGGGAGGCGAAAGCGAACCGTTGCGCATCATTCTGCTGGCACAAAACGGGAATTGAGGTATACTGCCCGCGCCTCGCCCCCTTGTTCGGACTTAAAACCCCGAAACCAATTTGCTCTAAGGAGAAACATAAAGAAATGCAGAATCAGAACGATCAATCTACGTTTGCGCCGACTCAGGAAACTGATAACGCGCTGGCTTCGACCGAGGCAGTGAGCGAAAACAATGTGGCGGCGCGCAAGCCCTTCGTTGATCCCGCCGTGTCAGACCCGACGGACATTCTCGAAGTGACCAAGTTTTTCGCCCAAGCCGTTTCATCCGGCAACCTTCCTTAAAGTTTAAGGCACGGTGAAAAGGCCTGAGGCCTTTTCACCGTTTGCCTTGCGGTATCTCGTAACCGCTGAAGTTACGCTGCAATCCCATCCTTCTGAAAAAACACATCACGCTTTTACTCACTGGCAACAACACTTTGACGTTGACGGCCTGCGGTTAGAAGTGTGTGCTGACGACGACCGTGTCGCGGCGGGCGTTTACGCTTTTACCCGAAGCCATTGGGTCGAACCCGGACTCACGTCGGAACCTGCCGTCGTCGCCATTCATTTTCAATTCAATCACCGGTTACCAACGTTGCCGGTTGGCGGCGCGCGTCTTACGCTGGCGCATGGCGTTGCGCACGTTGCTGACCAAACGATTTACATTGCGATTGCGGATGCCGCGCTCGTCATCGAGCCTGACGCGCCGCTCAGAATTTGCCTCGCTGACGCGGACGATGCCGCGCTCATCGGTATTCTTTTCACACACGCCTTGCACGCCGCCTTGCGTCGCGCGCAACGTTATGAATTGCACTGCGCCGCTTTAACCGCACCCGTTGATGGTGCCGGCGTGTTGTTCATCGGCGACTCAGGCAGCGGCAAATCTACGTTGACGATGCGGTTGGCCGCGCAAGGCTGGCGTTACCTGACGGATGATTCGGTATTGTTGCGCGATAAGGCAGATGGTTTGCGCGTCGTCCCGCTGCGCCGCAAGTTCGGCTTGACCCCGCAAACCTTGCAAGCCTGCGGCGTAGCGGAAACCGGCTTGCCGTCGTCAGATGACAAACGATTCATCGAACCTGCAAACCTGTTTCCCGCTCGCCACGCCGTGCAACTAGCGCCACGCCATTTGGTTTTTCCGACCCTCACTCACGCAGCGAAAAGCCGTCTCGCTCCCCTTACGCAGGCTGCCGCGATGATGCGGCTCTTGCGGCAATCACCGTGGGCCTGTTTCGATCCGCTCACGGGCCGCGCACACTTGCAATGCCTCACACAACTCGCACAAAGCGCGCGCAGTTGGGAATTGCAAGCAGGCCGCGATTTGCTGGAAGTTCCCGAAGCCGCCGCTGTGCTGTTAGGTGAGTTGAACCATGCCTGAACATGCTGTTCCACTGATTATCAACGCCGATGACTTCGGCTATTCCTCCGCCGTCAATCGCGCAGTGGTGCAAGCACACACGCAAGGCGTATTGACCAGCGCCAGCCTCATGGTGAACGAAGCCGCTGCTGATGAAGCCATCGCCTTAGCCCAAGCACATCCGACATTAGCCGTCGGCTTGCATCTCGCTCTCGTACTCGGTCGCGCCACGCTGCCGCATCACGAAATTCCGCATATCACCGACGCGCAAGGCCGCTTCAGCGACAGTTCGCCTGTCGCAGGTTTTCACTATTTCTTTTCGCCCGCTGCGCGCCGCGAAGTGCGCCGCGAGATGCGCGCACAATTCGAGCGTTTTGCCGCGACCGGCTTGCCGTTCTCACACGTAGACGGTCATACGCACTTGCACATGCATCCCGTCGTATTCAAAGAACTCATTGTGCTTTGCGAAGAGTTCAACGTGCGTCGCGTCCGCATTGTGAAAGGCGAAATGCGTTTGAGCCTTGCGCTCGACCGCCAACGTCTGCCGATCAAATTGCTGTGGGGCGTAGTCTTTAATTGCCTCGGACGTTGGTGCGACAAACAGTTGGCAGGACGCGGCTTCACGCCACCGCGCAAGGTTTACGGTTTGTTGCAAACCGGCGATATGAATGAGCAATATCTGCGCGGTCTCTTGTCGCGCATGGAAAAAACACCGAGCGAAATTTACGCACATCCCTTGGCGTTCGATGCGGACGAAAGAGAGCAACGCGCCAATCCCGGTGGCACGCGCGAACTCGCGGCGTTGACCAGCCCGGCGTTGCACACCGCAATCGCACAGGCCGGTTTTCGACTGGCGACTTACCAAAACCTGTAAGCATCCGCGTTCGTAGTTCCGCCTTTAGGCGGTTCCGCACCTGACCGCCTAAAGGCGGAACTACGAACGCGGTTTCCCATTATGAAAACTCTCGTCGTTCTTTTCGTCGCCATCTGCGCACAAGTGTTGGGCGATGTCTGCTTGACCAAAGGCATGAAAGCCGTGGGCGAAGTGAATACGCTCAACCCGGCGGCGTTATTTCAGATTGGTATTCAGGTCTTTACGAATCCTTTCATCTGGCTGGGCATCGCGACACTCACGATATTTTATCTGCTCTATCTCGTCGCCCTCTCGTGGGCGGACTTGAGCTTTGTCGTACCCGCTACGGCCTTCGGTTACTTGCTCAACGCACTGCTGGCGAAGCTGCTCTTGCACGAACCGATTTCGCCGTTGCGCTGGTTCGGTACCGCCGTCATTTGCGCCGGCGTAGCGATTGTCTCTACGACCGAACAGAAGACCACCGCGAAGGAGGCTGCGTGAAAACGGCTTTGTTATTGGTGAGCCTGATCGCGTGCAGTTCGCTCGGCGAAATTCTTTCGGCCAAAGGCATGCAACAAGTAGGAGCGGTTTCATTGAATCCACGTGAATTGTTGCGCGCCATCGGACGCATGCTGCGCAATCCGTTTTTATTCGCGGGCGTCATCTTTCTCGCCGTTTCGTTTTTCTCGTTCATCAGTTTGCTGAGTTACGCCGACCTGTCGTTGGTCGTACCGCTCACGGCCGTGAGTTACGTGACGAATACGCTGGGCGCGAAGTTCTTTCTCGGCGAACAGATCGAACCGAAACGCTGGCTGGGTACGTTGTTGGTGATGGCGGGCGTCATCATCATTACTCTGGCGGCGCGCTGAACGATGTATATCTTTCAACTGGTTTTATGGATTTGTGCGATTGCTGCTTGCTGCTATTACCTCGCCGCGTGCGTAGCCGCTTTCTTGTGGCTCGCTGATGCAAGACGACAGCGCGCGCTGCCTGCCTTTACGCCGCCCGTCACGATTCTCAAACCTTTACGCGGAGCTGAAGCAGAATCGTATGCGACGCTCGCCAGCTTTTGCCGTCTTGATTATCCGTCTTATCAAATCGTCTTTGGCGTAAAAGACCCGCGCGATGCGGTCATTCCGATTGTCGAAAAACTGCGTGCAGACTTTCCGCACTGCGACATCGCGTTGGTCGTGAACGAAACCGTGCATGGTTACAACGGCAAAGTCTCGAATCTGCAAAACGCTTTGCCCTCAGCTAAACATGACGTATTGCTCATCGCCGATTCAGACATTCGCGTCGCGCCCGATTACCTGCGTCGCGTCGTAGCTCCGTTGCAAGACCCACAGGTCGGAATGGTCACCTGCCTTTATCGCGGCATTAGCGCCAAGACCTTCGGCGACTTGTTGGAAAACATCGGTCTCGCTTCGTTGTTTGCGCCTGAAGTTCTGACGGCGCGGATGCTGCAAGGTGTGAAGTTCGCATTGGGTGCAGGCGTTGTGATGCGGCGCGCTACGCTCGAAGCCATCGGCGGATTCACGGCAATTGCCGATCATCTGGCTGATGATTATGAACTCGGCTATCGCGTGGCTACGCAACTTAGATCGGTTGTCAGTTCGGTCTACGAGAAAAATGCTAACGGAGTTGTGGGGCAGGTTCCCAACCTGCCCCACAACTCCGAAGTCGCACGCGCTGTGGGGCAGGTTGAGAACCTGCCCCACAGCGCGCTTGCCGTAAACCCAGGTAAAAACCGAGCTAATTTGCAGGTCATCCTTTCAGATTGCGTCGTAGACCATGTCGCCAACGCCGCCACGTTAGGCGAGATGTTCCAACACCAACTGCGCTGGATGCGTGCTATTCGTGTATCGCGCCCTGCTGGCTATGTTGGACTGATCGTGACTTACGGCACGGTGACGGCGAGTTTGGCTTTGTTGGTGAATGGGTTTAGTTCGTGGGCGTGGCGTTTGTGGTTTGTAACGCTGGCCTTGCGAATGCTGGCAGCCTTTGTCGCAGGCTTCGTCGCTTTGCGTGATCGCACGTTGCTGAAATGGTTTTGGCTCGTGCTGTTGCGTGATGTGCTGGCGTTCGTAGTTTGGTTGCTCGGCTTTTGGGGGAATGAAATTGAATGGCGCGGCGTGCGGATGCGCGTGCTGCGAGATGGTAAATTAACTCCTATCAAAGAATAATTGCTGCAATGAAACGATTATTCAGGCAAACAATATTCTGTCTCGTCATTGGGTGGTGTTTTGCGCTGACGGCTTACGGTCAGACCCGAGCCGTGCGCCCCATCGAATTCGCCGACATTCCAGCGACCTTTCACACCTGGTTGAAAGAACAGGGAATTACGGCGGAAAGCTTTGCCGCTTACCGCCAACGCATCGAAGCGCAAACCGCCGAACGTGAACGACGCGGCGAGTGGGAACATCTGATCTATTACGGTTTGCAATCTTCCCGCTTCACCAAGCTGCCCAAGATCGAGCCGGCCTTGAGCGCGCGTGGCTTCGCACAAAAACTGAAAGCCGAAGAACGAATACGCTGGCTCAGCGCCAACGAATTCTCCCCAACGACGCAGCAGCTTCCACCCGAAGTCAACGCGCGGCTCGCGGCCTTTCAACAAGCCTTGCCGAGCAAAACGAAGGACGAACGGATGAGTTACTTTCAGCAATTCACTCGCAACGTGACGGATTTGCCAGCAGCATTGCGGCGTGAATATGCGGCGACGATGCAGTTTCTTTATCAAAAAGAATTTCAGGCTAAACCCACTGCCGCTGAAATCGCTGCGCTTTATCAGTCGAGAGGACACAGCACCGATACGCAAATCGAAGCGAACTTCGCGGTTCACACGATACTGACGATCCTCAAAAGCGAACGGCCTGCGTTAAAGCTCAACCGCGTCCTAATCGTAGGCCCTGGCCTTGATTTCGCGCCGCGTACCGATTTGCTCGATGAGTTCGAGCCGCAAAGTTACCAGCCTTTTGCCGTAGCCGATGCGCTCTTGCAGTTGAAGCTCAGTGACGAAACCAGTCTGCAAATTGATTGCGCAGACATCAACGACCGCGTCATCGCGCATTGGCAGCGCGTGAATCAACGCGGCACGCAACAAAAGCCTCACCTGGTCAAATTGCTTTCCGGCGTAGCTGATCGCGCCGAGGCTCCGTTGTCTGAAGATTTCAAAACTTATTTCGCTGCGTTGGGAAAAGGCATCGGATTGACCGCTCCGCTCAAGCCGCCTGCGCAACTGGCAGACCATTTGAGCAAGTCGCTAGCCGTAAGACCCACCATCAACAAAACCATTCGCGCGCTCAAGCTGAACGTCCTAACCGAACGCCAAGCTCTCGCCTCGCCTTATGACCTCATAATCGTCACGAATGTCTTTCCTTACTTCAGCGATGTTGAGTTGATGCTGGCGCTTACCAACCTTGCCAAACAGTTAGGCGAAACTGGTTACGTTGTGCATAATGAGCCGCGCGCGACGGCTTCCGCCGTCACCCAAGCTCTACATCTTCCGCTTCAACACAGTCGCACCGTGCTGATCGCTTCGGGCAAGAGCGCGCCGCTTTACGATTTCATAGCGGTTCATCAAAAAAAGACCGACAAAAAGTCTGAATAAAGACTTCATCGCTAGCTTTGCAACAATCACTACCATCAACCACGGTCGTGTGAACTCCATGCGGCCAACCACTCAATCTTTAAGGAGATGCGATGAAGAAGTTATTGCTACTATCCATTGCTCTGCTGCTCTGCTCTGTCAGCGGATTAGCACAGGAATTTCGCGCCAACGTCACAGGGCGCGTAGCCGACCCGGCTGGGGCGGCGGTAGCCAATGCCACCATTACCGTTCGTAACACGAGCACCAACGAAACCGCGACCGTAACGACCAACGCAGAAGGCTCATACAAAGTGCCTTTTCTGAAACCTGGTCTTTACACCTTCACGGTCGAAGCCAACGGCTTCAAAAAATATCAACGCGACAATCAGGAATTGCAGGTCGGACAAAACGCGACGATTGACATCACGCTTGAAGTCGGCGCGGCCAGCGAAACCGTCACCATCACCGCCGATGCGCCTTTGCTCGAAGAAGCCAAGGCGGATCGCGGCAACGTCATCGAAAACCGCCGCATCGTCGAATTGCCGCTCAACGCGCGCAATCCGTTCATGCTGGCGACCCTGACGCCGGGCATCACGTTTAACGGCCCCGCAATTTATCAACGCCCCTTCGACAACGGAGCCATCGCCGACTGGTCAATCAACGGCGGCCTCAATCGCAGCAATGAATTTTTGCTCGACGGCGCACCGAATAATTCAATTCAGGGCGGCAACAACCTGGCTTACGTTCCGCCGGTAGACGCGGTGGGCGAATTCAAAATCATCACGAACAGTTACGACGCGCAATATGGCCGCAGTGCGGGCGGCGTCGTGAACGTGCAAATCAAATCGGGCGGCAACCAGTTCCACGGTTCGCTCTATGAGTTCTATCGCCGCAACTGGCTCGACTCGAACTATCTGTTCTCGAACTTCCGCAACCTGCCCGCCGGTCGCTTCCGCAAGGCCGACGGCACGCTCGAAAAGGCTGAACACTTCCTCGATCAATACGGCGGCGTAATCAGCGGCCCGGTGTGGATTCCGAAAATTTACAACGGACGCGACAAGACCTTCTTCCTGTTCAACTATGAAGGCTATCGTGAAGGCACGCCGAATCCGCAGGTCATCACCGTCCCGACGGATGCTTTCCGCACGGGCGATTTCACGCAATACAAAACCGCAGCGGGACAGCAGATCAGAATCTTTGATCCGCTCAGCGCCAATGCGGCCAACAACAACACGCGGCAGCAATTTAGCTGCAACGGCGTGTTGAACGTCATCTGCCCGAATCGCATCAACCCGATTGCGCAAAAGCTGATGGCGCTCTATCCGAAAGCGAATACGACGCCGGTAACGGGCGACCCGTGGCGCAACAACTTCGCCGACATTCCTAACATTGCCAACGACAAATTCAAAAACTGGATTTTCAAGATAGATCAAAACTTCGGCGAAAAAGACAAAATCTTTTTCCGCTATGGCTATAACAACCGCGCCGAAATCCGCTGGACGAACGGCATCACCGAAGGCCCCGCGCAAGACGGCCAGTTGCCGCTCAACCGCGTCAATTACACGGGCGTCGCCGATTGGGTGCGCACGATCAGCAGCACAACGGTGTTCAACCTGCGTGTTTCGTCCAACCGTTACATCGAAGAATCCCGCTTCCAGGACGGCCTTGGTTACGACGCGTCGCAACTGGGCTTCCCTTCGGGGCTAATTAGTCAGTTGCCGGTCAAGATGTTTCCACGTTTCGAGTTCAGCGATTTCATCAATCTCGGACGCGGAACGTTCGGACGTGAAGTCACGAATGTTTACAGCGTGCAACCCAACCTGTCAGTAGCGAAAGGCACTCACTCGCTGCGCTTTGGCGCAGACATTCGCTATCAACAGTACGCGCGTCAGAACGCTGCCAATGCGGGCTTACGCCTCACGTTTGACCGCACCTTCACACAGGAAATCTTCAATCGCGCCGACGTGCTCAGCGGCAGTTCCATCGCTTCCGCTTTAATCGGCGCGCCAATCGGCGGCAACATTGATAACAACGTTTTCCCGATTTACATGGCTAAGTATTACGCGCCGTGGTTTCAGGACGACTGGAAAATCTCGCGCAAGCTGACGCTCAATTTCGGCGTGCGTTGGGATTTCAATAACCCCGGTGTTGAGCGTTATAACCGCATCAACTTCGGCTTCGATACGACGACGGTCAATCCGGCCAACGCGCGCATTGATCGCACCAAGCTGATCAACGGCAACCAAATCCTCGGCGGCTTGGGCTTCGCCAAAGACGGGCAGGCAGCCGTCAACCGAGACAATAACAACTTCCAACCGCGTATCGGTTTTGCCTACAAGCTGACCGACAAGACTGTAGTGCGTGGCGGTTACGGACGCTATTACGTCAATCCGGTGGGAGCGCCTGGTTATCCGAACAACGGGTTCAGCGTGCAAACGCCTTTCGTGGCTTCGAATGACAGCAACCGCACTCCCATCGCTAATTCACTGGCGAATCCTTTTCCCCAGGGCGTATTGCGCCCGGGCGGCAGCAGCGTCGGAGCCGAAACCTTTTTAGGCTTAGGCTTCAGCTATTCCAACACCACTTTCATCGTACCGAAAGTGGATAACTATTCGTTGGGCATTCAACGGCAACTGCCGTGGAATATCGCGGCGGAAGTCAGTTACGTCGGCAGCCACACCTATGACGCGCAATCGGCATACGGCGGCATCAATGAACCGAGTCTCGCGTTCCGCGACCGTTGCGACGTGACTAAAGGCGGCAATCGTGCTGTTTGCGACGAACTGTTGCCGAACCCCTTCCAAGGCGTAGCCGGTTTCAGCGGCGCGCGCTTCACCAGCGCCACGTTGAGCCGCTTTGAATTAAGCCGCCCCTTCCCGCAATTCGGCGGCATCACGGCGCTCGAACTGAATGAAGGCAAAGTCTGGTACAACTCGTTCCAGACGATGGTCAATAAACGGTTCTCGCGCGGCCTGTCAGTCAGCGGAACCTATACGTTTTCAAAAACCATCGAAGAAGCGATTCAACAACCGGGCACGCAAGACAGCACGGCTTCTTACATTGACGACATCGCCAAAATTAAGAACCACAGTCTGGCGTTCTCTGACCGTCCGCATCGCTTCACGACTTCGGGCGTATGGGAATTGCCTTTCGGCAAAGGCCGCAAGTTCCTGAGCGGCGCGAACAAGTGGGCTGACATTCTGGTCGGCGGTTGGCAGGCATCCGGCTTGTATATCTTCAACTCAGGCCGCCCCTGGCAATTGCCCGCCAACGTAGATGTCGTTGACCCGAATTACAATCAGGTTGACCGCAAGCGTTTCGTCAACGGCGTGCAGTTCTTTCAGGGCGTACGTCCCTGCGTAGCGCAATACGCCACGACGACGACCGGCGGCGTGACCACTTACAACCGCGATGCGCAAGGCCGTTTAGTACCGGTCTTGTTGGCGTATTCGGTCGCGGCGGGTTGCACGGCTCCGTCGTTCATCATTCGTGAACCGTTCACCACGCGTACGACGGCGGTGCGTGATTACAAAGTGCGTCGGCCCAGCTATGAACAACTTGATTTGAATTTCTCTAAGACCTTCCGTCTCACCGAGAAATTCAAATTCCAGTTCCGTGCTGAAGCCTACAACCTGTTCAACACGCCGCAATACGACGAGCGTGCTTACAACACGACGCCGACTGATCCCGAATTCGGTTCGATCAACAAGAACAACGTGCGGCAATCCAACTTCCCGCGCTTCTGGCAGCTTGGCTTCAAGTTGCTGTTCTAGCGAAAACGGTAGGCTGAATTTTTTCCGGCTACGGCTTGCCACTCGGCAGGCCGTGGCCGTTTTCATTGGGACGCTACGCTATGGTCGAAATTCCCAATCCGCACGACCGCTTTTTCAAGGAGTTGTTCTCGCAACGCGAAACCGCCGCAGATTTCGTGCGCCATTATTTGCCTGAAGCCTTTGTCGCCCAGCTTGACCTGACCCGCCTGACCATCGTCAAGGAAAGTTTCATTGACGAAGAGTTGCGCCAGTATTTTTCCGACCTGCTGTTGCGTGTGCGTTTGAAACAAGGCCGCGCGGTTTTCATATACCTCTTGCTTGAACACAAAAGTAAGCCGGACGAATTCGTCGCCTTGCAGTTGCTCGTTTATCTGGCGCAAATCTGGCGGCCTTTTTTAGGTAAGCGTACGAAGCCGTTGCCGCTGGTTTTTCCCATCGTGTTCTATCATGGCACCGCAAGCTGGAAGGCGAACCGTAACTTTCAATCACTGTGCGATTTCACGGGACTTGAAATGCTGCGCGAATACCTGCCGGGGTTTCAGTATCACGTCTGCGATCTGTCGAAGCTCGAAATCAATCGGGGTGGAGCGCGCTTGCGGGCGGGCTTGCTGGCGTTGAAATACGTCGCTAGCGCGGAATTGCCGCAACGCTTGCGCGAGATTTTCGCGGCGGCTAAAGGGTTGCCCAAACGTCTCGTGATGGGCTATATCAAGACCATCTTGAAATACTTGCTCGGTGCGAAAACCGTGCTGAAGCCGGAAACCATTAAACCAGAGGTGGACGCTGCGTTCCCCGAACAATTGGAAGAAATTATGAGAAGTGTAGCTGAAGTATGGATTAAAGAAGGCGAACAAAGAGGTGAAGAACGCGGTAAGCAAATAGGCGAGCAAATTGGTGAGCAGCGCGAAGCGGCAAAATTAGCCTTGCGTCAACTTCATCGTCGCTTCGGAATTTTGGGAGCGGAACTCGATGAGCGGATTCGTGCGTTGGTGACGGAGCAACTGGAAAACCTGAGCGAAGCCTTGCTCTTTTTCACGACCAAAGACGACTTGCTCAATTGGTTACAAATCAACGCGAACAGCCAATCAAATGAGGCTGCGCGTTAATCTGCACTACTTGACAGCGCGGTTGTCTTCCTCACGTACGGTCAGCACGCGGTCGGCTTTTACCTCGCGCAACGTCTGCGAAATTCCGTTCGGCCAACGAATCTCAAGCTGTTTCACCTTTGCCACTTTGCCCAATCCGAAATGCGCCAAGCCGGAACTCGCCGAAGCGTACCCCACACTCGTCGTCACCTGATTGAATTGCACGCGACCCGTGTCATCGGTCAGCTTGAGTTTCGCACCGATGCCGTCGCGATTGCTTTTTACGCCAACCAATTTGATAGCCAACCAATGCTGCTCGCGCGCCGATTCGTTTCGCCACAATTCCGCCGGTTCGTTTAGCGCGGTCGTCACGATGTCCAACCGTCCATCGTTGTCGAAGTCGGCAAACGCGCAGCCGCGATGCGCTGCTTTGTTGGCAAAAGCGTTCACTTCAACAAACGTGCCGTTGCCGCGATTGGCGAAAAGGCTGTTCGGTTGGCGATAGGTTTGTTGGTTATACAACTCGATGTTGTCGTTAACGTGGGCGTTGACGGTGAACAAATCCTTCCAGCCGTCGTTGTTGAAATCGAATAGCCCCAGTCCCCAACCGCTGCGTTTGATCGTAGCCTGGCCCAAGCCGCTCGCCCATGTCACGTCGGTGAAAAAACCTTTGCCCGCGTTGCGAAACAGCGGATAGGTTTCGCCTTCCAGTGCCGAAAAGATCAGGTCGGGCAAACCGTCGTTATCGTAATCGCGAAAGTCCGTGCCCATGCTCGACACCGGGCGTCCGTTGTCGTTGACGGCTACGCCCGCAGTGAAAGCGACTTCTTCAAACGCGCCTTTGCCGGTGTTGCGAAAGAGAAAGTTGGGCAGCGTATCGTTGGCTACGAAAACATCCATCCATCCGTCATCGTCGTAATCAGCAATGCTCACGCCCATGCCTTTGCCGATGTGTTGTGCGATGCCGCTTGCGGTTGAAACATCTTCAAACACGCTGTTGCCGTTATTGCGAAAGAGTTGGTTCGGTTGGCCTTGATAACGATCAGGGAAACAGTAAGTGCGCCAGCCGGGCTTGTCCGCGCCGCACACGGGATCAATCTGCGGATTCCATTCGCAATAGTTCACGACGAATAAATCTAAGTCGCCGTCGTTGTCATAATCGAGCCAAGCGGCTGAGACGCTCCATGCGTTTTTGTACGTGCTGCGCAACGCCGATGACTGATCGCTGAAGCGTCCGTTGCCTTCATTGCGGAACAGTTGATTGCGATGGACTCCGGCGACGAATAAATCCTGATCGCCGTCGTTGTCGTAATCGCCCACTGCCGCACCCATCGCAAAGCCCGCGCCTTTCACGCCCGCTTTCTCAGTCACGTCGCTGAACGTGCCGTCGTGGTTGTTGCGAAAAAGCCGATTCCAGAATGGCGAATCGGTCTTTTCCAGCGCAGGCAGTTCCGCACCGTTCACGAAATAAATATCCGTCCAGCCGTCGTTGTCGTAATCGAAAGCCGCCAAGCCGCCGGTCATCGTTTCGATTTGGTATTTGCGCGGCGTTGCGCCGTTGTTCAACGTGAAATTTAATTTGGCTTGTTGTGCGACATTACGGAAGGCCAAAAGAGGCAGGGCATTTGTATTGCCAGTCGTGGTTTTGTTAGCCGCAGCGCCTGAACGCAAACGCGCCAACAGGCTGCGGGCTTGCGCGTTGCCGTCGAGCGCGATGGCTTGTTCGCACGCCTTGATCGCTTCGGCAAATTCACCGCGCTTTTCGTGCAGCCGTCCGCGCGCGAGCCACAGCGCGCTGGATTTCGCATTCAGTTGCAAGGCTTCATTCACATAGAACAACGCCTCAGTGTATTCACTGCGTTTTTCAAGCAACTGGCTGGCGTAACTGAGCGCAATCGTGTTCGGTTGTTTCGCCCTGCGGTTTAGCGCAATGGCACGGCGATAGTGATTGAGCGCGCGTTCGGGTTCGTTCAAGGCATCAACGATCAACGCCAGTTGCGTATGAGCGTCGCCGTAATCGCTTCGCAACGACAGCGCGCGTTCAGCCGCTTGCTCGGCGGGCTTGAGGGACGATTGCAGGTAAAGCACGCGCGCGAAGAAAAACCACAACTCGGCGTCTGCGGGAAAGCGTTGCACGGCGCTGTTGAATTCGTGGGCGGCTTGCGGCAATTGTTGCGCGAGTTGCAACGAGAGTCCGGCGAGTTTCCATGCGGCGTTGTTTTCAGGGGTGGCAGTGCGTACGGCTTGCGCGAGTTGCGCGGCTTCGACGTAACGCCGCTGATCGAAAAGCGATTGGGCGCGTTGCAAGTCGGAGGGCGCTTGCGACCACATCAGGCAAAAGAAAACGAGTTCGAGCATAAGCACCAAATCAAACTTGTTGCCCTTCTTTCGTGCGCAAGCCCCACAAATAAAGCACGCCGCCTACCAGCAAGGCGAGGGGCATAATCAGCAAGGCCATCGAGAGTGTTTGCGTACCCGGGTTGAGTCCGCTCAGGTTGCCGATGCTTACCGCGAAGCCAGGCAGCGCGGCCTGATGTTCTTTCAACCACGTAGAGACGATGCCGACCAGCGATAACGAAATGCCGTCGCCCAATACGTGAATGATGACGACGACCAGGCCCAATGCGCTGGTGCGTAAATAGGCCGGTACGAGATTGACGAGCAAGGCGTTCACGGGGCCGTTGCCGATGAAGACCAGCGTCATGCTAATGAAGATGTTGATGGTCAGCGTAATGCGATCTTGCGCGATGACAGCCGCAAACGCGAAGGGCGCAGCCAATATGCAACTCGCGGCGCAGACCCAGAAGTAAGCGCCCTTGATGCGTTTGCCCAGCCAGTCGCCGATGACGCCGCCGAGCATCGTACCGAGAAAGCCGCCGACGATGGCGCAGAGTGCGAGTACGCTGTTGGCTTGTTCGGCATTGAGTCCTTTATCGCTCTTCAACCATTCGGGTGCCCAGAACACGAGCGCACCTAACGCAAAAGTACTCGCTGCGTAACCCAACGAGGCGAATACGTAACCACGATTGGCGAGCAGCACTTTGTTGCTTTCCCACCAGCCCAAAGGCGTTTGTCCGGTGGCTTCGTCATCCATTGCGCCGCGCGTAGGTTCGCGCATGAACCACGCGGCGAAGGCGGTCAGCAGGCCGGGCAGCCCTACTAAAAACAACGTATGCCGCCAGCCCATGCGTTCGGGTGCGCCTAGATAGCCACCGCTCAAATAGCCGATGGCCGTGCCGACGGGAATGGCTGCGAAGAAGATGCTCATCACCAATCCGCGTCGCGCCTTGATGAAAAAGTCTGACAGCAAGCCAGGTGCAATCGTGGCGTAGTTGGCTTCGCCGATGCCTACGGCAGAACGTGAGAGCAGCAGTTGAATAAAATTTGTAGCGATGCCTGCGGCGGCGGTGGCGAGGCTCCAGATGACTATGCCGAAAGCGACGAGGCGTCCGCGCCGATAACGGTCGCCGAGATAGCCGAAGAGCGGAGAACAGACGGTGTAAATGATGGTAAAGGCGCTGCCGACCCAACCGAGTTGCGCGTCGTCGTAACCGGTGTCGGCTTTGATGTAAGGAATCAGCGCGGCAAAGATGTAACGGTCTACGTAATTGAGCAGGTTGAGCAGCGTCAACGTCACCAA
>JABFSD010000892.1 GCA_013140935.1 Acidobacteriota bacterium | reverse complement strand
CTGTAAGTGCAGGCTTGTGCGGCTTGCGTGACGGTGAAGGTTTGTCCTGCAATCGTCAGCGTACCGGTGCGAGATGAGGTCGTAGTGTTCGCCGCCGCCGTAAAGCCAACGGCTCCGTTGCCGCTGCCCGCAGCGCCGCTTGTGACGGAAAGCCACGTCGCGTTGCTCGCCGCCGTCCACGCGCAGCCCGTTGCCGCCGTGATGTTGACCGTGCCGTTGCCACCTGCTGCGGTGAAGGTTTGCGAGGTCGGCGCAATCGTATAAGTGCAACTCGGTTGCGTGCCCGACAACGAGACCGCGCGAATCATGGCGTTGGAAGTGAGCGGCGACCATGCCGCACCCGTGTTCGCTCGGGCGAACGAACGGTTCTGGAAAGTGCTGGAAGTATCTATGACCGTGATGACGCCGTTGGCGGGATTGGGCGCTTGAAAGCCTATGACCCATTCGCCCTCGGTGATGACAGCGTTTTCGGTGATGTCAAAATCGGCGAATTGCGCCGTGGTAATCGTGGGAATCGTCACCATGCGATCAATCATCAATGCAGGCGTTATGGGTAAAGCATTGCCGCTGGTGTTGCTGAACACGAGCAAGCGAATCTGTTGATTCGACGGGCTGGGTTGTCCGCTGAATTGCGCGAAGAAGATGCGCACGCGCTGCAATTTCGACGGATAACGCGAAGGCGTCAGGCGATTGACGAAAAACGCGCCGCCGCCGCTCAAGCCGTTTTCGGGCGAACCGTCGTCAGCCTGAAGCTCTTCGGTGATTTGCCCGGCAGTGTTGGTGTTGACCGTCGCGATCCGCGTGAAATTCGCTGTCGCCGTCGTGCAATTCGAGATGGCGAGATAATAAGTGCCCGCTTGCAACGCCGGCGTCGTGGTCGGCGAAATCGTAATCGTCTCATTGCCCGTCAGCGATTCCGCGCGGAAGTCCGCCGCGACTTGCCCGCCTTGCAAGACGACGGGCGTGTTGAAACGCGCGTAAAGGTCTACGTCAACGGCGCTCGCTAGCGTGAGTTGCAACGAAGCTACGCCAGCGGGCACGGCAATCGTGAATTGTTGCAAGCTCAAGGCGCACGTGCCGCTTTGCGCCGCTCCGGCAATCTGTCCGTTTTGCGCTGCGCCCGAAGTGAGCGGAATCGCATTGCTGCCCGCTTGAAAGCCCGCGCCGCTCACCGGTACGGTCAACGACGGGCGCGTCGGGTCGTTGCTGACGATGGTGAGCGTGCCGCTTTCGCTTTGCACGGCGGTGGGTACGAATCGCACGGTGGCGATTTGTTGTGCGCCCGGCGCGACGGTGAAAGGCAGCGTCGTCGCCAGAAAACTGAATTTTATGTTGCTGGTGTTGAGCGCCGTCACATTCAACGCCGCCGCGCCCGTATTGCGAATCGTCAGCGGCAAGTCGAGCGAAGAACTGGTCGAGACGTTGCCGAAATTCAGCGCAGCAGGAATCACGTCAATGGCAGGCGCAACAGCGACGTTGGGCAGCGTCACGATGGCGCGCATCATCGCGATGGCCGAAACGCCTCCGGTGGGCACGGGGATCACGCTGAAACTCGCGCCGTTATCCAACGAAATGTAAGAGCGATTTTGTGCCTGTGCATTGCTGTTGTTGGTGTCGAAAGCGAAGCCTACGCCCAGATGCGGCGCGCTGGCCTGATAGCCGATATAGAAATCTCCGCTGGTAATCGTCGGCCCGTTAGGAATCGTGAGTTCAAAAAAGTTCGTCAGACTCGTTCCGGGTACGGTCGTGTTGATTTGAGTGTATTGCGCAAACGCCGGAGCCGTGCCGCTGCCGCTGCCTTCGGTGGCGACCAGCAACTTGATCGCTTTGCCCGTCGGGTCAGGCTGGTTGTTAAACGTAGGGAAAAGAATGCGCACCCGTTGCAACGTCGCCGGATAGCTGGGCGGCGTCAGGCGATTGACGACGATCAAGTTGTCTTGCAATCCGCCGCCTTCGACCGAGCCGTCATCCAAACGCAATTCCGCCGTTTGTTGATCGGGGTTGGCAAGTTCGAGTGTTTGAAAGGGCAATCCGGCAGGCATTTCATTTGCCTCATTCGCTGGGCGTAACGGTTGCCAGAAATCCTGCGCCTTGCGTTGAGCGATGGCGCGCGAACTGACGAAATGCGCGCCGCAGAGAGCCGCGAGCAGGAATGCCGCGAAGACGAAATGACGATGTTGAAACACAGGCATAAGGTTTCCTCTTGATAAATCTGACAGCGGTGAATGTTTGATCAGTACTACTGATCGGTGATAACGAAACCGGGCCGCAGCTTGTACGAACCTAAGGATAGAGGCAAGCCCGCTGGGCTGTTGGCAAATGCCGCCGCGCGTGCGTAAAATCGCCGCGTTTTCGCACCTGCTACTTAATCCGAACAACCAATTCAGAATAACCAAAGGAATCCGAACCAGATGGACGCAAAGACTCGTGTGCAATTGTCGGTGATGATGTTCGTGCAGTTTTTTATCTGGGGTGCGTGGTATGTGACCGCGCCGAATTACCTCAACACCATCGGCTTCACGGCGAATGACATCGGCTGGACTTATACGATTGGGCCGTTGGCTTGCATCATCTCGCCGTTTTTCGTCGGCATGATCGCCGACCGTTTTTTCGCCGCGCAAAAAGTCGTAGCCGTCTTGCACATCCTCGGCGGGTTGCTGGTGTTATATGCTACGACGTTGATGAAGGCTTCCCCCGCTTCGCCTTACGCGATCAATCTGGCGCTGTTTGCGCATACGCTGGCTTATTTCCCGACGATTGCGTTGACCAATACGATTGCGATGAAAAACGTCACGAGTTCGGAAAAAGAATTTCCGTTAATTCGCGTCTTCGGCACGATTGGCTGGATCGCCGCCGGGCTGGCACTAAGTTGGTTGAAGTGGGAAACCACCATCTCAATGTTTTACCTCACCGCAGGCGCAGCCATTGCGATGGGATTATTTAGCTTTACCTTACCCGATACGCCGCCAACGGTGTCGGGCAAGGTAACGGCTTCTCAGATATTGGGACTGGATGCCTTCGTACTTTTCAAAAATAAGTCGTACCTGATTTTTATGGCGGCTTCGATGCTGATCTGCATCCCGCTGGCGTTTTATTATCAAATTACCAGCCGCGTCGTAGAAATGGCGAACCTGGTGACGGATGACTTGCCTATCGGACGAACCATGTCTTACGGCCAGATGTCGGAAATCTTTTTTATGTTAGTCATGCCGTTCTTTTTCGCGCGGCTCGGTGTGAAATGGATGCTGGCCGCAGGCATGCTGGCGTGGGTCGTGCGTTATGCCTTGTTCGCGTTCGGCGCGCCCGCCCAAGTGCGCTGGATGATTATCGGTGGCATTTTGTTACACGGAATATGTTACGACTTTTTCTTTGTGACGGGACAGATTTATACCGATCAGGCCGCGCCCAAAGAAATTCGCGCGCAGGCGCAAGGCTTGCTCGTGTTATTTACTTTAGGTTTAGGCATGGCGATTGGCGCGAATGTCGCAGGCCGCATTGAAGCACAACATACGCCCCCGGCGTCGGTGGCGGCAGCAGAACAAGTAGTGAGCAAGACCGCTGAAATCGAGAAGCTGAAAACGGCGACGAACTTAACGGCGACGGAACGTGACGGCCAAATCGCTGCGCTCGAAGCGGATAAAAACAACGCCAGATTGGATTCGTTGCGCGCTATCGAATGGCAGCCGCTCTGGGGGAAACCCGCGATCTTTGCCGCCGCGATATTGTTGTTATTTATTTTGTTCTTTAAGCACCGGCGAACTGAGTCATCCGTTTAGGTTGGCTTCGGTTCAGCTTGACGCATGGCACGATGTAGCGCGGATTAGTAATCCGCGCTACATCGTACCGGACATTATTATTTACGGAGAAAATTCTTGAGAAAATATTTTGTTATTTTGTTATTTTGTTCGGTTTTTGGAATAGCTTGCGCACCCGCGCCAAAAGAAGTCGCTTCCAATGCGCCTACTATCGCGCCAGTCGCGGCGGCGCCAGTGAGTAATGCATCTACGCCGAGCGACTTCCCGATGCCTTCGCAATCGTCAGCAAAATGGGATGCACCGAAAAGCTGGAAGCTCGGCCCCGAACGACCGATGCGTTCAGCGACCTATTTAATTCCGGCGGCAGCGGGCGACCCGGAAGGCGGCGAGTGCGCGGTTTTCGCCAACATCGGCGGCGGTGTGCAAGCCAACGTAGACCGCTGGATTGGTCAGTTCAAACAGGCTGACGGCTCTGACTCGAAAGCCAAAGCGAAGACGGAAAAGAAAACGATCAACAATATGCCCGTTACGCTGATCGAGTTGACGGGTACGTTTAACGGCGGCGGCGCGATGATGAATCCGGGAGCGCCGCCTCCAGCGGAAAAAACGGGCTATCGGTTATTGGGCGCGATTGTCGAAGCGCCCAGCGGCCCGCTTTATTTCAAGCTCACCGGCCCAGCGAAAACCGTAACGGCGGCGCAAGCTGATTTCATGGCATTGTTGAATAG
>JABFSD010000991.1 GCA_013140935.1 Acidobacteriota bacterium | reverse complement strand
AGCGCGCGAGTTGTTCGACGCGCGCTTGTTCGCGTTCGCGCGCGACCACGTCCGTCACGTTGCGCACGACCATCACATAAGCCGTCACTGCGCCGTTCTCGTTCAACACGGGCGAGATGCGCGCGCGCAAACGTTGGCCGGGCAGGCGTCCGTTGATTTCTTCGCTGGCAGATTCATGGTTAACAGTGCTGGCTTCGCGCGCGCAAAACGAAGGCAACGCGCCTGTCTCATTCGCGCAACCGAATACTTCAGCACAGGTGTGTCCGATGATTTCGTCGAGCGGCAATCCGACCATCGCGGCAAAGGCTGGATTGGCTTTGACGATGCGCGAATCAAGCGTTTGCACGCATACACCGTCGGTCAGCGCGTTGAGCAAGGTTTCGCAAGCGGGCGGCAAGCTCACGGCGTTCAATGCGGAATTCGGCAAAATAGGAAGGGAAGCGCCAGTCATAATCAATCTTCGGTGTGTGCGATGTCTTCGAGTTTCTTTAAGCGATAACGCAATTGATCGCGCGAGATGCCCAGCAACTCAGCGGCGCGCGTTTGATTGCCGTTGCTGCGTTCGAGCGCCTGGCGAACGAAAGACAGTTCGACGGTTTCGAGTTCGAGACCTTGCATAGGGAGTCGGAACATTTCAGCGCAAACCGTAGCAGTTGCTTCGGGTTGAATTGTAACGGCGGGCGATGGCGCAGCAGCGACGAGCGGCGCAGCGATGGGTTCAGCCGCAGCGGCAGCGGCGAGTGCGATTGGCGGTGCAACCTGATGGTCGGTTTTCATCAATCCGCGCGGCAGATAATTCGTCGTGATGAGATCGCCGTCTTCTAAAATCATCGCGCGTTCGATCACGTTGCGCAGTTCGCGCACGTTGCCCGGCCATTCGTAGCGGCGAAAAATCTCTGCGACTTCGGGCGTCAAGCCGCGTACCGGCGGGCGCTTGCTCTTGTTGAACTGGCGATTGAATTGCGCGAGATAAAATTCGGCGAGTTGCAATACGTCGTCACCGCGTTCGCGCAAGGGCGGCAGATCAATTTGAATGACCGACAAGCGGTAATAAAGATCGAGCCTGAAACGCCCCGCGTCGCTCTCGCTTTTGAGATCGCGGTTTGACGCGGCGAGGATGCGCACGTCGAGCGGCAGGTCTTTCAAACCGCCTACGCGACGAAACGCGCCTTCTTCCAACACGCGCAAGAGCTTGGCCTGTAAGCCCAATTCGAGTTCGCCGATTTCATCTAAAAAGATCGTCCCTCCTTCGGCCTGCTCGAATAAACCTTCCTTGCGCGCTTTGGCGTCAGTGAATGAACCCTTTTCAAAGCCGAACAATTCGCTTTCGATCAACGTGCCGGGGATGGCTGCGCAATTGATGGCGACAAAAGGCGCGTCGGCGCGGCGCGAACTGTAATGAATCGCTTTGGCTACGAGGTCTTTGCCCGTACCGCTTTCGCCTTGCAACAACACCGATGAGGCTTCGCTTTCGGCGACTTTGTGCGCGAGTGCGATCAGCCGCTGCATCGTGTGCGAACTGCCGATGATTTGTTCGAAATTGAATTCGCGCGTTTTCTCGCGGCGGATTTGTTGAACCTCTTTGCGCAACTTGTTGGCTTCGATGCCGTTGCGAATTGTGACTTGCAGCTCGCTGAGATTGATCGGCTTGCCGATGAAATCGTAAGCCCCGCCGCGCAAGGCTGCGAGCGTATCTTCGACCAGCACATTCGCCGTAATCATGATAACGACAGCGTGCGGTTGCTGGCGTTTGATTTCATTCAATACATCCAGCCCCGAACCGTCGGGCAGATTGATGTCGAGCAACACCGCCGCCGGGCGTTCGCTCTCAAACCCGCTCAACGCGCCTACGACGGAACTGGCCTCGATAGGTTCGTAATTCCAATTGCGCAAGGCTTCGCACAGCGTCCAGCGAATCAAGGATTCATCGTCTACGACGAGGATTTTTTCTTTGGGCATAGCGTTATTTCCACAGAAACGTGATGGGATAGAGTGCCAACAGACTCGCTAATAATCATCAGCAAATCTTTAGCCACAGGAATGCCGCCTGAATGGAAAATGAATTTTGGGGAAAACACAACACTGGCTGAGTATTTATGCGCACTGGCTACTCTGAAGTTGAAGGCAGCGGGAAAATTTCCGCAATCACGGTGAACCTTAGACAGGGTTGTTAGATTGGATAGAAGTCCGTCCGATAACGAGTCTGATAACGAGGTCTATGTCTACCTCGACAAAATCACATTCGAGCGACGGAACCATCCCCCCCATGCAGATGACGCACGAAGGACGATTCAGTGCGCAAATACGAATAACCCGCGAACACTTCCGCTTGCGACACTTCCTGTGCCAGCCCGCTGACAGAAGCCAATAACAACAAGCTTCCGGCGAGTAACATGGTTTTCATTACGATCACTTCTCCTACTTCAAATGAGACAACTCCACATAAGAAACGTAGCGCGATCCGTGGTGGATCGTCTGCTTAGCGGCCTGAAATTTGGCCGTACGCATTGGGTCTTCGCTGTTGTTCGGGTGTCGTTCGTAGCGAGGGAAATTGCTGGATGAAAATTCGAGCCGCAGACGGCTGCCTTTCTCCAATCGCAATGTCATCTCGCCCATTTCAATTTGATAGGGCGCAGCCGTGGTGCTGACCGCACCGCGCCTGATACCTTGTGTGATGAGGCGCGCGAAGCCATCCGGTCTCACCTTGACCAGCTTGGCGGTGAAATCGGGATGCGTGGCGTCGCTCGCCGCGTGAATCACGGCGCGCATCGGCCCCGCCAGCGTGAGCGGTTGTCTCAACGACTCTGAGGTGTAAACCAATAAGTCCTTGCGTTCTTCGATGGCGCGCTGATCTTTCGCGCCGATGAGGTCAGGCAACAGGTGCGTATTCGCGCCGCCCAACGTCGGCACGGGGTTATTCGGATCGTAAACGAATTGCTCGGCAGCCGCGTTGCTCGGCGCTTTGCTGGTCAGTTGGCCGTCGCCTGCGAGGCTGTTGGCTTGTCCCTGACTGTGCAAGTACCAACGCGCCGTCTTCGCCTCGCGAGGCGACCAAGCGGCGTCTTCGCGCCATTGATTTTCGCCCAGCACGAAATACCTGACCGCCGCTTCTCGCTTTGGGGGAGCGATGCCTTTGAGATGTTGATCGAACCAGCGCAAGGCGCTTTGACCTGTGCGAAATCGAAGCGGCGTTCCGCCACTTGCTCGATGCGTTTGTCCATGCCGAGAAAGAGCGAACTCAACGGCGTCGTGCGAAACATCCCGTCGAGCTTTTCGCGCGGCGGCAAGACGCCACGCATCTGCCACATAAACCACGTCAGATGGTCAGCCAAACGAAAGGATCGCCGGTGCGCAGGAAGGTTTGCAGATCGGCCCAGCCCGAAATGTTCACGCCCGCCGCGACTGCCGGATGCCCGCTGCCCGCCAGCAACAACCCGCAATGGCCCAGATAAGACGGCCCCCAGACACCGACCTTGCCGCTGCTCCACGGTTGTTTGACGATCCAGTCAAGCGTCGCCACGCCATCGGAAAGCTCCGCCGCAAAGGGCAGAAAAGCTCCGCCCGAACCGCCGCGCCCGCGCACCAATTGCACAACTACGCTGTAACCCGCTTCAGCAAAGGCTTTGCCGTAACCGCTGAGGTCAGAAGCGGAATTGTTGTAAGGCGTGCGAATGAGAATCGTCGGATGCTTGCCCTCTTGCGCAGGCAGGTAAAGCTGTGTGACCAGCGTGACGCCGTCCGCCATCGCCACCGAAGTCTTTTCCTGTCTGATTCCTACGGGTTGGCTAAAACCGGTTCCAGCCAATAGCAAGCAAGCCAAAAGCCAACCGCACTTGGGCAACCATTGCATTAAAGGTCTTTGCTTCATCTCGTTCATTGTCGTTTCAAAGCGGCACGACTGAATTCGCGCCACTCGCCTTCTTTGGTTTGGGTGGTGTCAATCACTTCGAGTTGATCGGCGCCGGTGAAGCGATAGATCGTCTTGCCGCGTTTTTCCGCGCCCGGCCCCCACAGCGAAGTGAGCGCCTGCCCATCGAATTCCGCGTCAACGTTGAGCGCCGCGCCCTGCGCATCGAACCAGGTCGCGCGGTACTTGCCGTCTTTTTGCCGCTGGTAATAAGCGTGGCCTTCAAACGCCTGCGCCTTGCCGTCGGGCGTCTGCCATTCGGTGCGGAATTGCACGCGCACGAAGCGTCTTTCCAACACGGTTTCGGCAAGTTTCATAAACCGCCAAAAGTACCTAACAGTTGTAACGACAGTTTTCATGGGCGGTTTTGGTGGTTTGTTGCAAAGACAAGACTTACGCTCCCATATCCGTCTATGAATCCTTCAAACTGTTAGGTGGCAAATGAAACTTGCCAAGATTTGGTATCACGGGGTCAAGTTACATGTGCTCGGCATTAAACAGTATCAACGGCTGCCTGCGCCCTTGGAATTATGTTTGACGGAGGCTTCGCGTCACGACTTGCCGGTGGTCAAAGAACAGA
>JABFSD010000490.1 GCA_013140935.1 Acidobacteriota bacterium | reverse complement strand
GATGTGAACGGCGCGGCGCTGGGCGAAGCGCGTTGGGGCGCAGCGCAAGGCTTGAACACCGTCGTTTATCTGACGATTGGCACGGGCATCGGCGGCGGCGCGTTGGTGAACGGCAAGTTGTTGCACGGCGCGTTGCATCCTGAGATGGGACATATGCTGATGCGACGTGACGCGGCGCGCGATCCTTTCACGGGCGCGTGTCCTTTTCACGGCGATTGTTGGGAAGGCTTGGCAGCCGGTTCCGCGATGGAAAAGCGGTGGAGCCAACGCGCTGAGAACTTGCCCGCCGACCATCCGGCGTGGGCGCTCGAAGCGCATTACCTCGCACAGGGTCTGGTGAATCTGACTTACGCGCTTTCGCCGCAACGGTTCATTCTCGGCGGCGGCGTGATGCACCAGCCGCAGATGCTTGGGTTGGTACGCAATGAGGTTCAACGTATGGTCAACGGCTATTTGCAGATTCCACAGCTTGGCGCGGCGATGGAGGATTACCTCGTGCTGCCGGGCTTGGGCGATCGCGCGGGCGTGTTGGGCGCGATTGCGTTGGCAGAACAGGCTTACATAAAAACACGGTAAGGCAATGGAATGTCGCATCGGGTGCGGTGCATGTTGCATCGCACCTTCGATCAATTCGCCGATTCCCGGCATGCCGCATGGCAAACCTGCGGGCGTGCGCTGTGTGCAATTGACTGAAGACAATCGCTGCCGCTTGTTCGGCTTGCCCGAACGTCCTGCGTTTTGTGTGAGCTTGTCGCCCAGTCACGAAATGTGCGGAGCGAACGAAGCGGAAGCTAAGCAATACCTGATTCAACTCGAACGCCTTACCCAACCTGCAAGCTAATTCCCGTCCGTTAAACTACTCGCCGCCTTCCATTCGTAGCCAAGTTTTTCGATGCCGTCTATCAGCACTTTCAGATCGGCCAGCGCCGGCACACCGCTGTCGGCGCGCAGCAAATAAGGGTGAAAGAAAAACGAAGCGAAGCCGTCGCGTACCACCCAGGCATAGCGCGCGTTTTCGTAAAGCGCGAAATGATTGCCGGCGAGCGAACGCCGTACGCTATGGCTCAACCGCAGCGAATCGGTCTGGCTCAACGAGGTGCGTTGTCCGCAAACCGCCGGTAAGGCTTTGTTGCGCGAGGCCGCCGTCGCTGCGCCCTGACTGTAAACGACGTTGCCCAAATTTTCGGGAATCACGCGCTGTCCGTAAAAATCTTCGTTGATGAGATAGGGGAAAAATTGCGGCACGGCATAATCCCCTTCCGCCAGTTTAGGACGGTCGGCGGTGTAATAAGTGCCGCGTTCATATTTCACGTCGAATCGTTTTTGCGCCGCCCGATAAGTCAGCGGCGAACCTTGATAGTGCGGCGTTTCCCAGGCGAATGGCAGCAAGCCTTGCGCACGCAAAGCCGTCAAACCTGCATCAATGCGCCGCAACATCAGGGCTTGCGAATCACCCTGCACCGGCGCGTTATTCGGCGCGTCCCAAAATTCCCAATCCGTGCCCGTTGCGCCTACCGGATTCGGCAACGAATTGTATTGATGCGTATGCCCGTGCATCACCAAACTGCCGCCGCGTTGCCGCGCATATTTCGCCGCACTCAATAGATTTGTCGCCTGCGCCAGTTCAATCGTTTCGGGCGCGCCGTTATTGTTGACGCCAAACGCATCGCGGTAAGTCGGAATCAAGGCCACCGAAAAAGGGATGTCCTGATTCGACAAATAGTTCACGAGTTGGCGAAAACTGGTCGGTTCGACTTTGGCGCTAACGTCTTCGAGGCGAATCAGCGCGCGATGATTTTCGCGGTGCGGCTGGCGCAGCATGTCGTGCAGTAAATCGCAAAACGCTACATAGCGATCACGCGGCCCGATGAACGAAAACGGAATATCCGCCACATACCAAAACTGCCCTGAACGAATCACATACGGCGTCGTCTCACCCGTCGCGCTGTGGGTCGCCGTCAGCCATACGCGCGCTTTGGCCGCGTCTAACACGGGTGCGATGCCCATCTCAGGATCGGCATAAGCCACATTCGCCGCCGCGTCGTAGCTGTAAAATTTCACGAAGGGCAATGACTTGTAAGTAATCGTATCGAAAAAGCCCGGCTGCGGATTTTCTGCCGAAGGCCGTGCGTCAAAGCCGCGCATGCCCGTGAACGTAAAGCCATAACGTCCGACAAAGTCATAGTTCGCATTCCACGCAAATTGCCAGAGGTTGTTTTTGAACCACACGACCGTGCGATTGGTGCGACGCACGTCTTGCAAGAATGCGGCGGGAATCTGATTGTCGTAATGCGAACCCAGATAAAACGTCGCTTGATAAAGTTCGACCGCGCCCGCCGTATAACGATCAATCGGCAACAGGTTCACTTGTGCGTTGAAATGCCCTAACAAGTTGGAAAGCATAATCGCGTATGCCAGTCCGAACTTTTCGGTCGCGCTGCCCGCCACGGCGTCATACAAAATCAAGACGCGGCCTTGCACATGGGCCGGAACCACGGGGTCGCGTTCCAGCACTTGCAGCAGCGTTCTGTCGTCGGGCTTCGCACCTTCACCGATAGCAGGCACAGCCAGTTTGCCCTGACTCAATTGTTTCGCTTCGGCCTGATTGACGAGGCTCAACGACGCGGCTTCGCCGGGTTGCGTAACCACGACGGCTTCTTTTTGCTTGGCTTGTCCCCACACCTGTTTGAGCGAATCGCCCAAACTCACCATCAACGTCACCGTCACCAACAGGCACAGAAACCAATTTCGTCTCACTGTAAGCTCCCAAGTGCGCATAGCTTCGCCACGCGCGATGCGATGCCACTGATAATGTCGTTACGAGATGCCGTCGGGATTGAATTCCGTCGCAGGACGCGAATCGGAAGCGGCGTTTTAGATCGTCTGCCGCCAGACGTGTTGTAGTGCGGCGCACTTTATTCCACGGCTTCGTAAGAAGCGTCAAGCAAAAAATCATGCAAGCAGGAAGATTCATACGAAACTTCAGCGCCTTGCCTTGCAGCCTTGCGCCTGCTTTCACACAATGCCGCAGCTTTTTCATCAAACCATTCACGAGGACATTTTTCCATGCAACTGACGGCTGAACTTCTCTACCCACCAAAGCCAAACTTGGCGAAGGTCCCGTCTGGGATCACCGCCAACAAAAACTTTATTGGGTAGACATCGAAGGCTTTGCTTTGCACGTTTACGACGCGGCGACCAACACCGACCGCGCGATTGACGTGGGCGAATACCTCGGCTCCCTCGCCGTGTGCCGGCAAGGCGGATTGGTCGCCGCGCTCAAAAGTGGTTTCGCCGTGTTTGATGCGACAACTGAAAAGTTCACGCCTCTTGCCGATGCCGAATCACATCTGCCCGGCAATCGTTTCAATGACGGCAAGTGCGATCCGGCGGGACGTTTCTGGGCGGGTTCGCTCTTGCTCGACGAAGATCACGGCGCAGGCCAAGGCAATCTCTATTGCCTCAACGCCGATCATACGGTGCAACTCAAAGTACCCAACGTTTCAATTTCCAACGGACTCGCGTGGTCGGCTGACGCGAAAACGATGTATTACATTGACACTCCGACCGAATGCGTCGTGGCTTACGATTACGACAACGCGACGGGCGACATCGCCAACCCGCGCCGCGTGATCGAAGTACAGGGCAGCGCACAAGGCTATCCTGACGGCATGACGATTGATGCCGAAGGCATGCTCTGGATTGCGCATTGGGACGGCGGCGCAGTCAGACGCTGGAATCCGCACACCGGCGTGGTCATCAGCGAAATCAAACTGCCGGTCTCGCGGCCTACGTCGTGCGTATTCGGCGGAAAAGATTTCGATACGCTTTACATTACGTCGGCTTCGACGCGGCTGTCGGCGGAAAGGCTCGCCGCACAACCGCTCGCGGGCAGTTTGTTCGTATGCCAGCCCGGCGTCGTCGGCCTGCCGATGGACGAATTCGCCGGCTGAATTTCGTCTCACGCCATTCCCTGCAATGCAGCGGCCATTGGCTGCAAACACGCCTCCTTCTTCGTCGGTTTGTCGTTACGATGAATCGAACCAACTGAGAAGGAGCGTTTCCCATGCATGTATCACCATCATTTCGTCGTGCCGTGCCGATTATTATCGTCATCGGTACGATTATCTTCGGCGGCACTCGACTTACCGCGAATCAGGCACGTCGTACGCGCGTAATCAAACTCGTCACCCAAATTCAACGCGCCGATTACGAAGGCGACCGAGCCGCGCTGTTGCGCCTTTATCAGGATTTGTTTCCCTTCGTTGAAGACAAGATGCTCACTGCGCAAGTGCGTTATTGGCGCGGCTTCGCGCTGTGGCGGCGCGCGCTCAACGGATTCAACGAATCAATCGAGCGCAGCGCGTTGGTCGCCGACTTGCAACAAGCGGCGCGCGAATTCGAAGCCGCGTTGAAGCAAGCGCCTGGCTTCGTTGATGCCAAGGCGGCAGCGGCTTCTTGTCTGGGAACTTCGTTGTGGCTCGCGCCCAACGGCGATCAAACCCAGGCGCGCGCAACGATGCGTCAGGCGCTGAACTTTCTGAATGAAGCCGAAGCCGCCGAACCTGACAATCCGCGCGTCTTATGGATTTTGGGGCAAGTGCGTTGGAGCATGCCGCCCGAACACGGCGGCGGACAGCAGCGCGCCATCGAGACCAATTTGAAAGGCTTGCAAGCCGCGCGTAAGCAACGCAACGCGACGAGCGATCCGTTGCAACCTGCGTGGGGCGAAGCCGAATTGTTGATGAATCTGGCGTGGGATTATCTCAATCACAAAACGCCTGATTTAGCGAAGGCTGAAGAATACGCACAAGCGGCGTTGGCATTGGTTCCGCATTGGCATTACGTCAAAGACATTCTGCTGCCGCAGATTGCAGCGGCAAAAAGCCAATCACCGGGAGGCAAAATGCAGCAGGATTTTTTCACCGCACTCACGCAAGGCGATGTCGCGCAGGTCAAGGCTTTGCTTCAAACCAATCCGCAACTGGCGCAGGCCAAAGACGAGAAAGGCGTGTCGGCGATTTTGAAAGCAGCTTATTACCGCAAGCCCGACATCGTCGCGGTGTTGTTAGCTACCGGACTCGAACTGAGCATCTTCGAAGCCGCAGCGACCGGACAAAGCGCGCGCGTCAAGGCTTTGGTGAAACAAGACGCGCAACTCGCCAACGCTTTTGCGGCGGACGGTTTTGCGCCGCTCGGACTGGCTACGTTTTTCGGCCACCGCGCCACCGTCGAAGCCCTGCTCGCCGCCGGAGCCGATGTCAACGCCGCGAGCCGCGAATCCATGAAAATCACGCCGCTGCATTCCGCCGCCTCTGCGCGCCAGTTCGAAATCGCGCGCCTCTTGATCGCGCACGGCGCTGACGTGAATCCATTGCAAGCCGCCAGCGGACTCAAGCCCTTGCACGAAGCTGCTGCCAACGGCGACCTTGCCATTGCGCGCTTGCTGTTGGAACACGGCGCAGACCTCAACGCGAAAACGCACGACGGCAAGACACCGCTGGCATTGGCGCTCGCACGCAATCAAACCGAAATGGTTGCGTTCCTGCGCGAACGCAAAGCCGTCAACTGAAAGGCAAAGCATGAAACAAACATCCACCGCAGCACTATTCGTTATCGGCTTAGGCGCAGGAGCAGTGATTACCGCCGTTGATAATTTTGCCTTCGGCGGCGAGGTCAGCCCCATCGTGATCGTAGCAATGTTGCTCGTCGCAACGATTACGATGGGAATGGTTTGGGGCGCGCGCGGCGGGCTGGCGGCGACGGCAGTTTGGCTCTGTCTGCCCCTGTCTCACCTGATAAAGCACGCGCTCGGTTGGCCTGACACGCTGCATCCCAACACTTACAAGTCCATCCTGATGCTGGCGGCCTTCACTTTGGTGATTGCCTCTCTTGGCGTTGCCTGCGGAACGCTGTTGCGAAAGCTCAGGCACTGATCAACATGCGTTCGACCTGTTCGACGACAGCGAAACGACACGCGAAATCATTCGACAGATATTGTCGTTCTTGCGCTTTCATATGGACCATTCGCGTTGGCTCATCATCGGCTTATACACAGGCGTCTGGACACTCATCGGTTTGGTCAGCGCCAGCAAAGCGACGTTGCTTTACGTGCGCTTTCTGACCGTGCCGGTGTCGCGCACTACGTTGGTGCTGTGGCAATTGGTGGTGTGGTACGCCTGGGGTTTGCTCACGCCGCTGGTCTTGCTGCTGGGACGGCGCTTTCCGTTGGAGCGCGGCAAGCTAGGGCGTAACGCACTGTTGCACCTGATCGGCGGCTTCGCCTTTGCTGCCACGCACATGGCGTTCTCGACTTTTATGGGACGCCTCGTGTTGCCGGTGGACATGGGACGGCTGCCGTTCCTCACCGTCTTCCGCAACACGGCCTTACAGGATTTGCCGTTCGAGTTGATGATTTACGGCGGCGTATTGGGCAGTGGTTACGCCTTCAGTTATTACCGCCGTTTCCGCGAACGCGAACTCGCCGCCGCGCAGTTGCAACAACAACTCGCCGAAGCCCAGTTGCAAGCGTTGAAGATGCAACTGCATCCGCACTTTCTTTTCAATACGCTAAACACCATCGCCGCGCTGGTGCGCCAGCAAGACAACGACACCGCCGTGCGCATGCTGGCCGGACTCGGCGACCTGTTGCGTTACGCGCTCGCGCAAGCCGACAAACAGGAAGTGCCGCTGCAACAGGAAATCGAATTCATCGAACAATATCTCGAACTCGAACAAATGCGGCTCGGCGACCGGCTGACGATTCATTTGCAAATCGCGGCAGACGCACTTGACGCCGCCGTACCCAACCTGATGCTGCAACCGCTCGTAGAAAACGCCGTCAAACACGGCATCGCTCCGCGCGCTAACGGCGGACGCATCGAAATCAGCGCGTGGCGTACGCCGCATCAGTTGCATTTGCAAGTAAGCGATGACGGCTCCGGTTTGGCAGCTACCGCCAACGCCGCCGGACTCGGCCTCGCCAACACGCGCGCACGACTGGCATCGCTTTACGGCACGGAGCATGAGTTCACGTTGCAGAACAGCGCAGGCCTTACGGTAAAGATTGTGATTCCGTATCGCGCGGCTAATTCGACAGGATTAACAGGATTCTCAGGATTGACAGGATGATGATTAGGAGAGGAAAGATTCGGTTGTCACTGATACGCTCGTTGCGATGAACGAACACCGCCAAACAATAACATCCCAAAAAAACTCACTTCCATCTCCCAAACGAATCCCGTAAATCCTGAGAATCCTGTTAATCCCGTCCAATTCCGTCTCAAAAGTCAGATGAATAAGATTCGCACTCTCATCGTAGACGACGAAGCTCCGGCCCGCGCCAGTTTGCGTTTGCTCGCCGCCCGCGACCCGCAAATCGAAATCGTCGGCGAAGCCCGCAACGGCCACGAAGCCGTCGCGCTCATCCGCCGTCTCAAACCTGCCTTGGTTTTTCTCGACGTACAAATGCCCGAACTCGACGGCTTTGAAGTATTGGCGCAAGTCGGTCTCGCCGCTTCGCCGACCGTCATTTTCGTCACGGCGTATGACGCTTACGCCTTGCAAGCCTTCGAGGTGCAGGCGCTCGATTATTTGCTCAAGCCTTTCAGCGACGAACGTTTTCACAAAGCTCTGCAACGCGCCAAAGCTCATCTTGCGCGCAACCCTACGAATGCTCCGCCCACACTGGAACGCCTCGTCATCAAGTCTGGCGGGCGCGTCAGCTTTTTAACCGTCGCCGAAATTGATTGGATCGAAGCCGCCGACTATTACGTCTTGCTGCACGTAGGCGCGAAAGCTCACCTCTTGCGCGAGACGATCACGAATCTCGAAGCGCGCCTCGATCAGCAAACTTTCCTGCGCATTCATCGCTCGACCATCGTGAATCTCAACCGCGTGCGCGACTGGCAGGCGCACAGTTCCGGCGAAGGCGCGGTGACCTTGCACGACGGTACGCAACTCAAACTTAGCCGCCGTCGCCGCAAGGCATTGGAAACACAGTTGGCCCAATCACGCACTTGAGGGCAATTGAGCCGCGAATTTTCAGCCTGCGGCAAATGTGCTAGCCTCTGGGCGCTTTCGTTAATAACGTCGCGCTTTTATCGGTAGGCCGGATTTCAGTCCCCCGCCGCAATTCACACGCACTTATCATCAGCGCCGCTTGAGCCGAAAAATTCGGCTCTCAGTGTTTTTAGCGAAGCGAATTTTTTAAGACAGGTATCTGACATCAACATGCTCGACCATTTAGGACAAACCAAACGAACTCACTCTTGCGGCGCGTTACGCCGCGAACAAGCCGGCGAAACCGTCACGCTCATCGGCTGGGTCAATAGTTACCGCGACCACGGTTCGGTGCTGTTCGTACACCTGCGCGACCGTGCCGGCATCACGCAAGTCGTATTCGAAAAAGACAACGTCGAATTGCTCGAACGCGCCCAGGCGGCGCGTACCGAATTCGTGTTAGCCGTCACCGGCAAGGTCGTCTTGCGCGACGAAAACAATTTCAATCCGAATATGGTGACGGGCGAAGTCGAGGTTTACGCCTCTGAACTCAAAGTCCTCAACGACGCACAAACGCCGCCCTTTGAACTCGAAAATTGCAAAGCCGCTGAAGACCTGCGGCTCAAATATCGCTACCTCGATTTGCGCCGCCCTGAGATGCAGGCCAATTTCAAGATGCGCCACAACCTGACCATGGCCGTGCGGAATACCTTCGACAAGATGGGTTTCTATGAAATCGAAACGCCGATTTTGACGAAGTCTACGCCCGAAGGCGCACGCGATTATCTGGTTCCTTCGCGCACCTTTCCCGGCAAGTTTTTCGCGTTGCCGCAATCGCCGCAGTTGTTCAAACAGTTGCTGATGATTTCTGGCATGGAGCGTTACTTTCAGATCGCGCGCTGCTTCCGCGACGAAGACTTGCGCGCCGACCGCCAGCCTGAGTTCACGCAAATTGACGTAGAGATGAGTTTCGTTCAGCCCGAAGACATCTTCGCCACGATTGAGCCGCTGATTGTCGAATGCTTCAAGGTCGCAGGCATCGCGCCGCCCGCTACGCCGTTTGCGCGCATGCCTTACAGCGAAGCTATGAATAAATACGGCTCAGACAAACCTGATTTGCGCTTCGGTTTGGAAATGATTGACCTCTCGGCGCAATTCGCCGACGGGCCGTTTCCTGTTTTTGCCGAAGCCGTCAAGAAAGGCGGCGCGGTCAAAGCGATCACCGTCAAAGGCGCAGCCACTTGGTCGCGCAAGCAATACGACGAGATCGGCGAACACGCCAAACGCCACGGCGCGGGCGGCCTCGCTTACATTCAAGTGCTCGAAGGCGAAAGCAAATCGGCGCTCACCAAGTTCCTCGGCAACGAAGGCATCAACGCCATCAACGCCGCCGCAGGCGCGCAAGTCGGCGACGCCGTGCTGATGATCGGCGGCAAGTGGGATTTGGCCTGCAACGCGCTCGGACAAGTGCGGCTTGAAATCGCGCGCCGCGAAAACCTGATTGATGAATCCGTCCACAAAATGCTCTGGGTCGTAGACTTCCCGATGTTCGAATATCACCCCGAAGACGGACGCTATTACGCGATGCACCATCCGTTCACTTCGCCGATTGACGACGACATCAACAACCTCGAAGGCGACCTCGGCAAAGTGCGCGCGAAGGCTTATGACCTGGTGATGAACGGCAACGAACTCGGCGGCGGCTCCATCCGTATCCACCGCGCCGACATTCAGTCAAAAATCTTCAAGGCTCTCGGTTTGAGCGAAGAGGAAGCGCGCGAAAAGTTCGGCTTCTTTCTGGATGCGCTGAGTTACGGCACGCCTCCGCACGGCGGCATCGCGCTCGGACTCGACCGCATGGTGATGCTTTTCGCCGGAGCCAAGTCGCTACGCGACGTGATTGCGTTCCCCAAAGTGGCGAGCGCTTCCGACATCATGACCGATTCGCCAAACGTAGTTGCGCCGGAGCAGTTGCAGGAGTTGAAGATCAAGTCGCTGGCGTAAGCTGACAACTTGATCTTCGCCATCTTACTTTGCTAACTATTACCTTGTCTTATTAACCCCAAAGGTTAATAATCAATATGGATATTGACTTCCTCGACAAAAAGCTAGGCAAGCAATGCAATGAACAAGCCCTGCTGGTACGAAAACAGGGCGCGCACCGCGCCAAGCTTTTACGGCGGAGATTAGACGAATTCGCGGCGCTTGACACACTTGAGGAGATTCGCTTGTTGCCACAGGCACGGTGTCACGAATTAGTAAAAAACCGTGCAGGTCAATTGTCGGTTGATCTGGATCATCCTTACCGGCTTATCTTTGAACCGGCTCACGACCCCATTCCGCGTAATGTGGATGGCGGCTTGGATTGGAAGCAGGTCACCGCCATTCTGATTATTGGCATTGAGGACACGCATGAATAAACGTATTCAAAACACTTACCGTCCAGATTATGTGTCGCCACCAGGTGAAACATTGCAAGAGACGCTTGATGCGTTAGGGATGTCGCAAGCGGCGTTTGCACAACGCACCGGTCGCCCGAAAAAAACCATCAACGAGATTATTCGCGGCAAGGCGACAATTACACCAGAAACAGCTTTGCAATTTGAAAAAGTATTGGGCTTGTCGGCCAGTTTTTGGATGCGCCGCGAGAGCAACTATCGTGAAGCATTGGCTCGGCAACAAGAACAACTCGCGTTGGCGAAGCAGGCTGACATTCTAAAACGTTTCCCGTTGCGCGAAATGAAAAGGCGCGGCTTCCTACCGACTACCGCCTCGCCCGTGCAGCAGTTAGACCTCTTGCTGAAATTCTTTGGAGTCGCGTCGGCTGAACAGTTGCGCAGTTATTGCGAACCGCAACCTGCCTTTTCCTTCCGAAAAGCACATAACCACAATCCAGCGGCCGCAGCAGCGTGGTTACGCATAGGGGAAAGCGAAGCTCAACGCATGCCCTGCGCGGCTTATGACGAAGAGAAATTCCAAGCGGCGCTCCGACAAGTACGCACACTTACGCTCGAAGCGCCGGAAGTCTTTCAACCACAAATGGCGCGCCTTTGTGCCAACGCGGGCGTGGCAGTGGTTTTTGTGCGCGAGTTTCCGGGCGCGGGCATCAGCGGCGCTACGCGTTGGCTCAAGGTAGACAAGGCGATGGTTCAACTAAGTCTTCGCTACAAAACCGATGATCAGCTTTGGTTCACCTTTTTCCACGAAGCAGCGCACGTGTTGTTGCACGGACGGTCAGAAGTGTTTATCGAAAACGAGGTCATGATCGGCCAAAAAGAAGATCAGGCCAATCGATTTGCAGCGGACTGGCTCATTCCGCCTGCTCAACTTGCAGTGTTCGTAACCGCCGCCGGAAAACATTTCAGCAAGGCTCAAATTCGTGAATTCGCCCAGCAGCTCGGCATTGCGCCCGGCATAGTCGTCGGACGCTTGCAACACGAAGGCTGCTTGCCGCGAACACATTGCAACGACCTGAAACGTAAACTGATTTGGGCGGTTTGAGCGTTCCCAATGTCCAAAATCCGTGTCCTGCCTGACAGTCTTGCCAATAAAATCGCCGCTGGCGAAGTGGTCGAGCGTCCGGCGTCTATCGTAAAAGAACTGCTCGAAAACTCGCTCGACGCGGGCGCGCGTACCGTCGAAGTCGCCATCGAATCGGGCGGACGCCGCTTGTTGCGCATCGCCGATGACGGCGAAGGCATGACGCGCGACGATGCCATTCTCGCCTTTGAACGCCACGCCACCAGCAAACTCAAAACCGCCGAAGACCTCGACGCCATCATGACGCTCGGCTTTCGCGGCGAAGCGTTGGCTTCGATTGCTTCGGTGGCGAAAGTGCGGCTGCGCACGCAAACGCAAGACGACCTCGTTGGAACCGAAATCGAAATCAGCGGCGGTCGCATGCTCAACGTACGCGATTGCGCCTTTGCGCGCGGGGCTGAATTCGAAATCCGCGATTTGTTTTTTAACGTACCCGCGCGCCGCAAATTCCTAAAATCGGAAGCGACCGAAAGTTTTCACATCGCCAACCTCGTGACGCATTACGCGCTGGCGAATCCGCAAATCGCGTTCACGCTCACCAACAACGGACGCGAAAGCATTCGCGTCACGCCGGTCAACGAATTGCGTGAACGCGCTTATCAACTGTTCGGCGGCGACGCGATTGCGGGACTGATTGAGGTGCGAGCTACGGAAGGTGAGTTGAAAGTACGCGGTTATGTGTCATCGCCGTCGGCTACGCGGACGACGCGCGACAGCCAGTATTTTTTCATCAATGGCCGTTACGTGCGCGACAAGGTGCTGGGCAAGGCGCTGGGCGAAGCTTACCGCGCGATGATGCCAGCGGGCGTCTATCCGACCGCAATGCTCTTTCTCGACCTGCCGCCCGACGAAGTGGACGTGAACGTACATCCCGCCAAAACCGAAGTCCGCTTTGTGCGTTCGACAATTGTTTATGACCTGGTGCGGGATGCGGTGCGCTCGGCGATTGGGGCTACGAAATCGGCGGTGACGCTGTTTGCTGAAAGGAAAGCTGACGCGCCGCGACCAGTAATGGATGAGTCGCGCGCGATGACACCGCAATCGTTTCTGGAAGAGCAAGCACCGAAACCTACGCGGGAAGAGTTGCGCCACGCTTTCAGGTTGCAGATGCCGCAACAGCAAAAGATTGAGTTGAGCGCGACGCCTGATGAGAGTTATGGGAGTTATGAGAGTGACGTGAGTTATGGGAAAGCTGAGACTGTTTCGATTGCGGTTGAGGATGGGACACTGCCATCGAATGAGTCTCATATCTCCCATGACTCCTATAGCTCCCATCAAATTCCACAACCCAACAAACGCTATAGCAACCGCCTCGGCTGTCTCGGCGCGCACGCGACTGACACTGCCAACGCACCGTTCAAAGTCGCGCAAAACCTGACGCTCGATAAAGACGAGATCAACATCAGCGGACAGTTGCACAACAGTTTCATTCTCGCCGCCGACCGCGCAGGGCTGCTCATCATTGACCAGCACGTAGCCCACGAACGCATCCTCTTTGAAAAGCACTGGGACGCGCTGCGCCGCAAACAAATCGAAGTGCAACGCTTACTGATTCCTGAAACGCTCGATCTCACGCCCGCGCAAGCTGCAGCTTTCGATCAAGTGCTGCCCGAACTCGAAGCCAACGGCTTTGAACTCGGTCGCCTCTCAGGCCGTACCATCGCTATCAAAGCCGTACCCGCCATGCTTACGGCAGGCGCTGCGCAAAGCCTGCTGCTCGAATTGCTCGACGCCATCGAACACGACCGCAAAGGTTTATCGCTCGACGAAATTCACGCCGAGATTGCTGCGAGCCTGGCCTGTCGCGCTGCGATCAAAATCAATATGACCTTGGCGCATGAAAAAATGCGCTGGCTGATTGATGAATTGCTGACGATGGAAAACCCTGCAACCTGTCCGCACGGACGCCCGATCATTTTGCGGGTGACGATGCGTGAGTTAGAGAAGGGTTTTCAACGTATCTAACGCACATTATTTCACGCTTACGGCTGACGATCTGTTTGATGAACACTTACGGCAACTCAACCGAGAGGAGTTAATCTAATGGCAAAATCGTTCAACATCTTACGCGCTAAAATGTCGCCCGAACGTCGCGCTCGCAATGCGCGTAGAACGCAAGAAATGCTTGGAGAAATGGTTTTACAGGAATTGCAGCAAGCCCTGAACCTCACGCAAACGCAAGTCGCGGAATTGATGCAGATGAATCAAGCCGCCGTCTCAAAAATGGAGCATCAAGGCGATATGTATATCAGCACCTTGCAAAGATTCGTGACGGCGCTGGGCGGCAGCCTGCAACTGGTTGCGCGCTTCCCTGACCGCGAAGTGGTTCTCAATCAATTCGATCAGGCGGCTACCGATTCTTGACCCCTTCTCGCTGGCTCACCATAATCCCCAGCCATGCCAGATAAAAAACGCCTTTTCCTTGTTGACGGAATGTCGAGCATCTTCCGTGCTTATTACGCCATTCGTGGTTTGTCGAATGGCAAGGGCATGTCAACCAATGCGATTTATGGATTCACGGTGATGTTGCGCCGCTTGGTGACGGTCTATAAACCCGATTACCTCGGCGTAGCCCTTGACACCAAAGAGCCTACGTTTCGCCACGAACAGTTTCCCGATTACAAAGCGCATCGGCCTGAGATGCCTACGGATTTGGCGACGCAATTGCCGTATATGGATCGCGTGTGTGAAGTGCTGCGCGTGCCGATGATTAAGCTGCCACGTTACGAGGCCGATGACATTATGGGTACGCTCGCGCAAAAGGCGTCGGCGGCGGGGCTGCAAACCGTCCTCGTCACGAACGACAAAGACCTGTGCCAACTCGTCCGCGACCCAGACATCACCATCCCGCTCGTATACAACAAGCTTGGCGAAGTCCTTCTCGCCGAAGCAGGCGT
>JABFSD010001126.1 GCA_013140935.1 Acidobacteriota bacterium | reverse complement strand
GTGTTACGCGCCGAAAATGGGGCGCGGGGCGATTGATCCGGTACGCCTGCTCAAGCTGTTGTTGCTCGGCGAGCATTACGCGCTGGCCGATGAGAAGCTCATGCAGATGGCGCAGGTACCTTTCCAGGTTGCTGTGGTTTCCGCCAAAGTCCGATCGAGAGAGGCCGCAGCAACCTGGAAAGGTTGCTGTACGTTACACCATCACGCGCAACGCATCCGACAGTACTTCCAGTGATTGCAATTCGACGGTTATAAGCGTGTAGTGATGCCCAAAAACAATTTGTCAGGTTTGGAACCGGATGACCGGCCCGAAGTGATTGGCGTGCGGTCGGTGACGGATGCGTTGGATGCATTGTTTTAGCTGTGACCTGTATGGATGGTTGCAGTCACAAGTGTGATTGGTTGAAACTCGACAGCGCATCGCGGAAGCATCCGCCATCGGAGCGTTACAAGTTTTGTTTTTGAAGGTTCACCATGCGACGAATCGTTTTTGCTTTATGTTTGCTGCTGTCGTGTCAGCCGTTCATTTCACACGCCGTCAAAGAACCACCCAAAGAGACGTGGACGCGCGTGCAATCGAAAAACTTCCTGCTCGTCGGCAATGCCGCAGAAAAAGACATTCGCCGTATTGCGGCCAAATTCGAGCAGTTCCGGCAAATCTTTGCGCGGCTGTTTCCCAAAGCGCAGATCAAGGGCAACATTCCGTTGCGTGTCATCGTGTTCAAAAACCGCGAAACCTTTGTGCCGTTTATGCCGGAATATCAAGGCAAGGTCAGCGAAGTCGCCGGGTACTTTCAAGGCGGGCAAGACGTACATCACATTTCGCTCACGGCGGAGATGATGGGCGAGAATCCTTACGGCACGATCTTTCACGAATACTCGCACGCCTTGTTGAACGACAATGCCTATCAGCCGCCCGCGTGGTTTAACGAAGGGCTGGCCGAATTTTACAGCACGTTCGAGGTCACTGACGGCGACAAGAAAGCGACGATTGGTAAGCCCATTGCTTCGCATGTTTTTCGGTTGCGCGATACGAAATTCATGCCGCTCGCGCGCCTGTTTGCCGTAGACCACGGCTCCGCCGAATACAACGAACGCGATAAGAAAAGCATTTTTTACGCCGAATCGTGGGCGCTGGTGCATTACCTCATGCTCGGACACGAAGGCGCGCGGCAACCGCAATTCATTAACTATCTCGGCTTGCTCGCCAGCGGCAAAAACATCGGCGAAGCCTTTCAAACCGCCTTTCAAACCGATTTTGCCACGATGGAAAAAGAGTTGCGCGAATACATCAATCGCAACACGTATCCGGTGCAGCAATACACGGCGGAAGGCAAGTTCGCGTTTGATGCGACGATGGAAAGCACGCCCCTCTCTGAGGCCGAAGCGCAATACTATCTCGGTGATCTCGCCTTGCACATGAACCGCACGAGTTGCGAGCAATACCTCGAAAAAGCCATCGCGCTCGATCCGACACTGGCCGTAGCGCACGCTTCACTCGGCCTCGCAAAAGTGCGCGGCGGCAAATTGGTCGAAGCGAAAAAACATCTGCAAACAGCGGCCTCGTTGAACGCCAAAAATTATCTGGTGCATTACTACTACGCGCAGGCGCTGTTTGAAGAGGTCGTGGGATCGGGAAGCGGAACCCGCATCGTCAGTGCCTTGCCGACGGATACGGCGGAAACCATGCGCGCCCAACTCAAGCAGGCGCTGGCGCTCGAACCTGCGTTCAGCGAAGCCTATCGCCTGTTGTCGTTCGTTTATCTCATCACCAACGAAAACCTCGACGAAGCGGAAACGCTGCTCAAGCGTGCGATTGCGCTGAATCCGGGGCGCGATGAGTTGGGTTATTCGCTCGCGCAGATTTTTATGCGTCAACAGAAATTTGAAGACGCGCGCCAATCGCTCGATGCGATTATCAAATACACGGCGGATCCGAAATTGCGCGAACAGGCGACGAACCTGCTCGAATCGGTTAATCGCATGGCGGCGGCTTATACGCGCTACGCGCCCGGTCAGGCCAAGCCCGTGACGGTTACGGAAAAGGAAGGCGAGTTCAAAGAGATTACCGTAGCGCCGCGCCCCACGATGCGGCGTCGCTTTGAAGGAGAAAAGGCTGAAGGGCTATTGCTCAAAATGGATTGTGCCAAAGGGCTGACCGTTACCGTGAAAGGCGCAAAAGAAACTTGGCAGTTTCATTCGGCTACGCCGGAGCGCGTGCAATTCGTGACCTATTCGCAGGACGTGAAAGCCGAACTCACGTGCAGCGCATTCAAGATTCCGCCGAATGTTGTGGTGACGTATCGTTACAACACCAACGCTGAAGCGAAACACGACGGCGAATTGATCGCGGTCGAATTCGTAAAACCGTAGGTGCGCCAGCGTCCCGCTGGCGCACCGGCTGCGTTAAATATCTATTCCGCCGTAACTCTCGCCTTTTGGTCTCGGCTTCACCAAAATCGCTTTCTCGCGTTCCCGTTCGCGCACCTGCGTGTCGTCGAAATACTTTTGCCATTCCGCCGGAGCGTCAATGGTTTCGCCGCCGTGTTGGGTGAGGCGCGTACGCACCTGGCAAAGCACCGGCGTATTGATCGCTACGCCTGAAACGACGACCTGGCCTTTGGTGAGCGCGGGCAATTCGTCGAGCAGCCTTCGTCCTGCGCCTTCGACCGATGAAGCAATCGTTTGCTGATCTATCGGATTCACGATGCGCATGATGAATTGCGTCATGCATTGCGACAGCACGTCTTGATCGAGCTTGCCGGGACGTTGCGTAATCAATCCGATGCCGACGCCGAACTTGCGGCCTTCTGACAAAATGGTTTTGAGGATGTTGGTCGAAACGACTTGCGCGCCGTGCGGAGCGTAACGATGCGCTTCTTCGAGTAAGACAAACACCGGATAAGGCAGTGCTTCTTCGCTGCCCGCGAGCGTGCCTCGCACCGTACCCATGCGCGCTTTGTTCGTGCGGCGCAGCAATGTGCCGACGATGACTTGTTGTTCGGTTTCTTCGATGTCAGAGAGTTGCAACACCGTGCATTGGCCGGGCTTGAACATCTCAGGCAGCGGGATGTGTTCGTGGTCAGAGAAAATGCGGCTTTGCTCGAAGCGCCGTTTCAAGCGCCACTCCAATCCGTCAATCGTACTCACGTTGCCGCCGCCCGATTTCTCGTCGCCATATTTTTGTTGCAGCACTTCATCGAGCAAATCGTGAAAGCCCCACTGCCCATCGCGCTTGGTGTTGAGCAAGGCTTTGTAAGCCTGACTCAAAAACGTGCGCATCTTCTCAGTCATTTCAGGCAACAGATAAACGATGTCGGCTTCGGTCAGGCTTGAGATGCGCACCTTGATGCGGTCAGGCGTGAAGATTTTGATTTCAGGCGCATAGCCTGCGGCTTTGAATTGCGGATGCGCGTGCAGTGCTTGCAAGGTGTGATATTCGCCGTGGGGGTCTACGATCAGGACGGATGCGCGGTTGTGCGGCTTGAGCAACTCTTCGATCAGCACGCCCGCCGTATAACTTTTGCCCGCGCCCGTGCTCGCCAAAATCGCCAAGTGGGTCGAGACCATGTCTTTCACCGACAGCACGATGGGCACGGCGTCGCGTTCGCGTGTGAGCAACGAACCCAGATGCGCTCCGCCCGCCGCGCCTTGCTGCTTGGGCGAAAGCATCGCGGTCAGCATTTCATTCGACGCGACAAAAACTTCTTGCCCCGGCGTCGGCGGAATACGCGGATTCACAAAATCGCCGAACGCCGGTTGAAAATATCCCACCGTAGCGACAGTGATTTCATAAAGCTCTGCCCCCGCGTCGCCGAGTCCAATCAGGCTCGACACCAACGCAGGCGGCGTCGCCGGATCGGCCAGAAAACTGTCGGGCAAATTGCGGACTAATTTGCGTTCGGTGATCGTGCCTACGATTTGCACGCGCGCGGCGTTGTCTTCGGCTTCGTAATGGACGAACTCGCCGACGCGCGTTTGCACGTTGTCAGTCGTGATAAAGGTGAATTCGTGCGGATTTTCGCCGGGGCCTTTGACGGTTCCGATTAAGGTGTTGAACATAACGTAGCCACTAGCTCAAGTCAGGATTGGACAAAGCAGCGGCCACTATATCACGTTCTCTACATGGTGACGGGCGGGGAGCGCGGGTTACTAAAAGCCTGGGCATTCCGCCTGCCAGCGGGACTACGAACGCAAATCGTCTTAACCAAATCTTCACAATTTATTGAGCCAATCTTTAGGCAAGCTACATCACAACCCAAGAGTGATCTGGTAAAAGCCTGTCTGTCTGAATCGCCCAATCCTATCTTGATTCAGCGCTGTTCTTTTTGCGCAGGGTTTTCAGCATTCCTACCTTACGAACCTTGTTTTGCAAGCCAATCCACGCTGGCTGCCAATCTGTTTTTCTGGAGTTACACACATGCTTTCCCCCATTCGCGTTCGCATTGCTTTGGCTGGCCTGCTGCTGGTTGCAGCCGCGTTTAGTTTACCCACAGCTTGGGCGTCTTC
>JABFSD010000157.1 GCA_013140935.1 Acidobacteriota bacterium | reverse complement strand
GATATAATGCGCGGCGTCGAAAGCGTAACCCCTTTCGCTCCCCTTCGACATAATTTTTAGTGGATGACTTTTGAAGGAGGAACGATGATGACTCGCATCTTTACCGCTACGGCACTTTTGGCCTTTACCTTGTTGCTGACGGCCTGTCCGCAACAAACCACCATTAACAAACTGCAAAACGACCCGGTGCGTTACCGCAACAAGGAAATCGGACTTGTCGGCAATGTGACGAACAGTTTCGGCGCCTTGAATTTTGGCGCTTACGAATTGAGCGATGAGACCGGCAAGATTTGGGTGTTGACTGAGCGTGGCGTACCAGCGAAAGGCGCGCGCGTGGCGGCGGCAGGCAAATATGTTGACGGCGTGTCGTGGGGCGGACGCAAGTTCGGCAGCGCGTTGCAAGAGACTGATCGCCGAGTTCGATAATTCGGTAAAAAGTTGTGGGGCAGGTTGAGAACCTGCCCTACAATTTTTTTAAGCTGCCGCTGCCATCGCGGCTTTCGGGCGTCCGTGAATTTTGATCGTGTCGTAATCTTCGGCCTGCACGGTGAATTCATAGTTGCGTGCTGGCGTGAACTTGCCCGTCATCTCGTTGAATTTAACGATCATCGGTTCGATGAAATCGTGCATGATCGCGCTTTCTTCGACGACTTTGTGTTGCGTGTGTGCGATGTCGTCTTTCGAGATGCCGACGTGTTGCACGAGTCGCAAGGGCAATTTGGCGGCTTCCATAATGCCCGTGTCTACGACGTAATCAGCCCCTTTGGCTTCCATCTCCATCAGTTGTTTATCGAAATTGTCGCTATCCGCGAAGGTCAGTGCCAGAGTCGGTGTTTGTTCCATAAGCTCGTCATCCTCCTAGTTTCTTTTGGCTCAGTTCGTGAGCGCGAAAAGTGGTGAACAACGGCGGCGTCTCCGCTTGGGGAGGCGTCGTCGCGTGAATTGCTCTATCAGTTTGAATAAAGCCGCAACGGATAAAAATCAGCCGATAACGCGCGCAAAATATGCCTGTGCCGATGCGTTGTCAATTTTTCCTGAAGACGCTCATCACTAATCCCAGCAAACTCACGGCCAGACAAACCCACGCAAACCATTCGCCGTGCCGGACGTAAAACGTTTGCCCGCTGCGCGTATGCGCCTGCCAGCGTTGCGTTGCTTCGATGGCGGATGGCATTGCCTCCACGACTTGCCCGTCAGCGGTGAGCAAGGCCGAGATGCCGGTGTTGGTCACGCGCACTACATCGCGGTCGGTTTCGATAGCGCGCATCAGCGTATGCAGCAAATGCTGTTCGTTTTCCGCCGTCGTACCGAACCAGCCGTCTTCGGAAAGATTCACCAACAACGTCGCGCCTTGTTGCACGTAACGCCTGACGTGTTCGGGGAAAGCGGCTTCGTAACAAATGAAAGCGCCGGTGCGCACAAAACTCGTCGTGCGTTCGATGCCTTGCACTTCGTCGGTAGTGACGCTTTGGCGCTGCGTTTCGAGCCGCAACGTATTCACCGTCGCCGACGTGCCGGGCGTGAAGTTGCCGACCATCGCGGGGACGAAACGTCCCAACACCGCTTGCCACGGAACGTATTCACCAAACGGCAGCAGCCGCATCTTGTCGTAACGGCGCAAGGCTTCGCCCTTCGGCGTGAGCGTTGTCACGCTGTTGAAATAATGATTCGCGTCGTCAGGTCCCGCCGAATTGATGATGAGAAATGCGCCGGTGTCTTGCGCCAATTGATTAAGCCGCGTGCGCGTGTCTTCTTCGTTTTCATAAAACAGCGTCAGCGGACATTCCGCCCAAACGATGAGATCGGGACGCGCCTGCCCTTGCAGTGGCGCTACGGCAGAGCGCGTCATCTGAATGGTTTTCAGCAAGTAACGTGAGGTGTCGCCCAGTTGAATGTCTACGGGAATGTTGGGTTGCACGCCGAGTACGTTGACTGCGACGCCGCTTGAATCTCTGGGAGGCTGAAACGCAGGCAGCCAAAACGCGATAGCGCTCAGCAACAGCAAGGCGCTGACGGCGTGGCGTACGCGCGGCTGTTTGAGACGCGTGAACAAGACGAGAATGGCGCTGCCTGCCATGACCAGTGCGCTTAACAGATAGACGCCGCCGTATTGCACGAGGCGAGCTACGACAAAGGTTTTAACTTGCGTGATGCCGACGGCATTCCAGGTGATGCCCGTGATAAATGCGCGGGCGAATTCCGTCGCCGCCCATATCATTGGCGCGAAAGCCAATGTCCACGCGCCGAAACGATTCAGCAACGTTACTTGGATTGCTGCAAATAGTGCAGGGAAACACGCCAGAATCGCTGAGAATAGAAACGCTACGGCATAAGCCGCGATGGCAGGCATTCCGCCGAAATGAATCATCGGATGCGTTATCCAGTTCGCCGCGAAAAACGTAAACAACAAGCCCGTCAACCAGCCGAGCCATAGCGCGCGCGTCCAGCGCACGTTGTTACACAGCGCATAAAGCAACGGCACGAAAGCGATCCATGCCAGCCAGCCGACGCCGAAAGGCGGCACGGCCAACAGCCACAACAACGCCGAAGCCGTCGCCAGCGTAGATTGCCAAACCAACCCCGCTGGCGCAGCCGTGAAAAGGGACAACCATTTGTTCTTAGTCATTGCCGTGAATTGTAAAACGAACCAAGCGCAGAAAAGAAAAGCCACAAATTCACACAAATTTCCACGAAGGTTTTCATTGTTACCTTTCGTGAAAATTCGTGTGAATTCGTGGCTAAATTTTTTGCGGTCAACGGCTATTTCGCCGCCGTGATTTTAGCGCGAATGATGTCGCCGATTTCGGTGGTCGAAACCTGCTTTGATTGGCTCTTGAGGTCAGGCGTGCCGTAACCCTCTTTGAGCAATTCGCTGATGGCGGTTTCAACGATGGCGGCTTCTTTTTCGAGCTTGAACGTGTGCCGCAACATCAACGCCACCGAAGCAATCGTACCCAGCGGATTGGCAATGCCTTTGCCCGCAATGTCAGGCGCGGAACCATGCACCGGCTCATACAAACCGACCGGGCCGCCGATGCTGGCCGAAGGCAGCAAGCCGAGTGAGCCAGTCAACACTGCGCCCTCGTCACTCAAAATATCGCCGAATAAATTTTCAGTCACGATCACGTCATACGCCGTAGGCCGCATCACCAGCGCCATCGCGCACGAATCAACGAGGCCGTGTTCGAGCTGAACGTCTGGGTAATCTTGCGCTACGCGAATGACGACCTTGCGCCAGAGTTGCGAGCTTTCCAGCACGTTCGCTTTATCAATCGAATGCAGCTTCTTCTTGCGCCCTTGTGCCAACTTAAAAGCAACGTGAGCGATGCGTTCAACTTCGGGCGCGGTATAAACCATCGTGTTCAAGCCGCGCTCGTCATCAATGCTGCGCGGCTGGCCGAAATAAGCGCCGCCCAATAACTCACGCACGATAATCATGTCCGTACCGCGCACGATGTCAGCCTTCAACGGCGAAGCGTCAATCAACGGATCGTGCATTTTCACCGGACGCAAATTGGCAAAGGCTCCCAAACTGTTGCGCAACGCGAGCAAGCCCGTTTCAGGTTTTTTGGCAGGCGGGTTGTTGTCGTATTGCGGCCCGCCGACTGCGCCGAGCAACACGGCATCGCTCGAAGTGCAAGCTGCGCGCGTGTCGTCGGGGTAAGGATGATCTACGGCATCAAGCGCAGAGCCACCGATGAGCTTGGTTTGAAATTCAAACGTGTGACCAAAAGTTGCGGCTACGGTTTCAAGAACGGCGACGCCTTCGCGCGCAACTTCGACGCCAATGCCGTCGCCGGGGAGTACAGTGATTTTTGCTTTCATGATTTAGCGTTTCTTATTCAGCAGATGATTGGGGCGGATGTTTCCCCGCGAATATCAGAACTTCACGCAAATTAACGAGTTCTTCGCTGTTGAGGCAGAGCGCCTCAACCGTTGCTCGCCCAGTGGCGGTCAACCCGACGACGAAGCGTGAGTCTTCGCTCCAGGCAAAATGCCGCGACCACTTTTGCAGTCGAGGATTGAAGAGAGGAACGAGTCGTTTGGTTTTGGGGTCAGGCGCATGCGTTTTGCTGGCCTTATGTCCGTTGCACGCGGGACAAGACCACGCCAAATCATCCAGTGAGTCTCCTGCACCGCCAACGTGCGGCAACGGATGGTCGCAGGCATACGGAGCGGATGAGTAGGCGTCAGGATGCTGGCAGTATTCACAGCGGCAGTGTGCGCGTTGGCGCACCAGACGACGCAGGTGACGGGGAATCGCTTTACGTCTCATCGTCACCTGCGCGCCAATTGATTTGCGGCTTTACGGTATCTACGGACTGCCCACGTAATTGCGCCAACTGGGTTAAGGCTGCGATGCGTTTCACATCCAGCGTCTGCGATTGTTTGGCAAGCTGTTGATATTCTTTCAACTCGGCAGCCGTCAGCGTGGCTCGTTCGCTTTTTCGAATCAAACCCTTCAACCGCCGTGCTTCCTGCAACGGCAATGTGGCATTCGTTTGCGCAAT
>JABFSD010000642.1 GCA_013140935.1 Acidobacteriota bacterium | reverse complement strand
GTAATATACGGCAGCGGTCGTGACACGACAAATTTCTTATTTAAAGAAGTCGGAATTCAGAAGTCGGAAGTCAGCGCATACCGGCACGCCCTGACATGAAAGCTATTGTTCCAAGAGGACGCTGATAGCCTTCCGAATTCTGAATTCCGGCTTCCGACTTCCCGAATGATCGAAGACGCCATCTCCCACTACCACACGTTGCTCACCCAACCTCTGCTTGACGATGCCCGCGCGCGGCTGACCGCAGGCATCGAACGCGATAACCTGCAATTCGGTACGCGACCGATTTGCAACGTGCTGCGTCCGCTGTTTGTGAGTTGGCGACAATACGAATACATCAAGCGCGAATCGGCGCTGGTGTTGGCGGCGATTGAAAAGCTGGGACGGCACTTGTTACAAAACGATGCCTTGCGCGCCACGCTCGATCTGACGCCGCTCGAAGAGCAAGCCATTCAAATCGAACCGGGCTATCCCGCCCCTGACGTAAGCGGGCGGCTCGATGCGTTTTTGAATTCGCACGATGATTTCAGCTTCGTTGAATACAACGCCGATTCGCCGGGTGGGTTGTTGTATGGCGATGTGCTGGGCGACATTTTTGAAAAGATGCAGATCGTGCGCGAATTCCAGCGCCGCTTTCCGTTGCGCCGCACGGCGATTCGTCCGCAGTTGTTGCGGCAACTCATTCTCAACTATCAACTCTTCGGCTGGTGGGAGCATCCGCGCATTGCCATCGTGGATTGGGAAGGCGCTGCGACGCACGCCGAGTTTGAATTGTGCCGCCAATACTTTGAAGAAAAAGGTTATTCGACAATCATCGCCGACCCACGCCAGTTGGAATATCGCGGCGGCTGGCTGCGCTGCGGCGATTTCAAAATCACGTTGGTTTACAAGCGCGTGCTGGTGAGCGAATTGCTCGAACGCGAAGGCATGCAAACGCCGCTGATTCGCGCGCTGCGTGACCGCGCCGTATGCGTGATGAATTCGTTGCGTGTGCAGATGCTGACCAAAAAAGCGATGTTCGCACTGCTCGACGACCCGGCGCACGAACGGCTTTTTACGGTCGAAGAAATCAGCGCGCTGCGCCGTCACGTTCCGTGGACGCGCAAGCTGCGCGACGGCAAGACCACTTATCGCGGACGCAAGGTCGAGTTGCTCGAACACCTCGGTGCGAATCGTGAACGCATGGTGTTGAAACCCAACAGCGAATACGGCGGGCGCGGCGTCGTGCTGGGCTGGCAATGCTCTGACAGCGAATGGCATCAGGCGGTACGCGATGCGCTGCACGGTTCGTTCGTCGTGCAAGAGCGCGTCGAAGTCTTGCAACAAACGTTTCCCGTCATCCGTGACGATCAAGTGCTGGCCGAAGCGCGTTACGTTGATTTCGATCCTTACACCTGGAGCGGCGAACACGTCGAAGGCGCGGGCGTGCGGTTGTCGTCCGATGCCTTATTGAATGTTTCGGCGGGCGGCGGTTCGGCGACGCCGTTGATGGTGATCGAACGCGACTTGCACGCGCGGTGGTAAGCATTTTTGAGTTGGCTTACACTGCGCGACGAATTCCACGAGTGGCCGCCGTCTCAGGCGGTTCTCCCCACAATTTCAATCAGTCTCAAAGGAGTTTTTATGAAACGAAGAATTTCCCTATCCCTGCTTTTCACGATGCTGTTCGCGCTGGCGCTGCCGGCGGCTTTTGCCAAACCGGCGGCGAGCTTCCGCATTCGCGCCGAAATTGATTTCGACTTTTACGTCGGCAGCAAGCGCCTACCCAAAGGCGATTACAACATCGAATCGGTCAATGAGAGCGGCCTCGTGCGCATCTCGAACGCCAAATCCGGCAAGACGGTCAACGTGTTGACGGTGCGCGGCAAGCTGTCGAACAAGCCGAAATCGAAACTGCAATTTCGGCGCTACGGCGAGCAATACTTCCTGCGCAAAATTTGGGACGGACAGAACGACATTCTCGAACTCGACCGTTCTAAAGCCGAGAAGAAAGCCGCCAAGGCGCTCAAAGGCAACGAGAACGACGAAGGCGATGAAGTAGACAAAGGCTAACCGTCTAAAGCGGGTGGGACTTGGACGGCGAGTTCATCACAAGTCCCACTTTCACTTGCATCCTCTGCCGCCCGCCGCCTGCCTGCCTACCCGTCACTCGCTGTTTATCCCACCAATCGCAGCGTCGCCAGCGCCATCGCTTTGCACGCCGATACCAGATGTTTCAACTCACAATACTCATCGGGTTGATGCGCGAGATTGAGAATGCCGGGGCCGTAAGCGATGCACTGCTCGATGCCGGCGATGCGGGCGAAATGCTTTTGATCATAAGTGCCGGGGCTGGCGATCAACGGCGGCGTTTGGTTGAGGGTGGTTTGGATGGCTTCGGTCATCGCTTGCACCAACGCGGCGTCGGGCGCAGTCATCGTCGGATGCACGATCATGCGGTCGTGCAGTTCGTAACGAAACTCGGCGTCGGTTTGCCGCAACGATTCGAGCAAGGCGACGATCTCGCCGCGCACTTCGACAAAGGGTTCTTCCAGCAAAAAGCGGCGGTCGAAGATGGCGCGGCTGACATCGGCTACGCAGGGCGTTTGCAGCGCGTCTATCGGCTGTCCACCAAAGAGCGCATTGACGTTGATCGTAGCGGCGCGCGCTCCGGCGGGTTCAACGGGCATAGCCGTGCGGCGCTGATTGAGTTTGGGCTTCAATTCGCTTTCGATGTGGTGAATGACACGCGCCATGCAATCAATCGCGCTGGTGCCGAGAAAGGGCATGCTGCCGTGCGCGGTGCGTCCGCGCGTGACGACTTCAAACCAATAGACGCCGCGATGGCCGAGGCAGATGCGATCGTAATCGAGCGGCTCGGTGATAACGACGTAATCCAATTGCGTGCGGTTGAAATAACCGCGTTCGGCCAAATAAGCCACGCCTGCGAATCCGCCGCTTTCTTCATCTACGGTGGCGCTTTGTTCAACGCTTCCTGTGAGTTGTATGCCTGCGCGACGAATCGCTTCGACCGCAAAAATCGAAGCCGCAATGCCCGCCTTTTGATCGGTCACGCCGCGTCCGTAAAGACGCCCATCACGAATCAGCGCCGCAAACGGATCTACCGTCCAGCCTTCGCCGACGGGCACGACGTCGAGATGTCCGTTGAAATGCAGCGTAGGTTGGGCGTGCGTGCCTGCCATACGTCCGATGACGTTGACGCGCGGATGTTGCGGCGTGCATTCAGGCAAGCCTTCTGCCGTAACGTATTGAATCTCGTAACCAAACTCCTTCAACTGATCGCCAATCAAGGCGGCGCATTCGGCATAATTTGCGCCCGGCGGATTGACGGTCGGAACGCGCACGAGGTCTTGCAGGAACGCGACCATTTCATCGGCGAGTTCGTCAATGCGTTGGAACACGGCGGATTCTTTTTGACGCAGCATGGCCGCATCGTAACGCATTTTTGAATAAGGCGTAATTTGCTATGGTGCTTTCGCATTCAAGAAAAAATCGTCCACGAAGTTAGACGAAGGCGGACACGAAGCAGCAGCAGAATCGCTGTGCTTTTCTTCGTGTAGCTTCGTGTAGCTTCGTGGAGGAGATGCTTTTATCTGTGAGGAATCTATGGACTATCAAACTTTGTTTCGGATTGACGGGCGCGTCGTCGTCGTGATCGGCGCGGGTTCGGGCATTGGCGAAGCGGCGGCCTTTGGGTTGGCTGCGCATGGCGGGCGCGTCGTTTGTGCCGATGCCAATCTCGCAGCGGCGCAACGAGTTGCCGACCAAATCACAGGCGCGCGCGCCTTCGTGGTAGACGTGAGCCAATCAGACAGCGTCAATGCGTTGTTCCAAAGCGTGCAGGCTGAATACGGCAAGTTGGATGTCGTCGTGACTACGCCGGGCATCAACGTACGCAAGCCGATTGTGGCTTATCAGGACGACGAGTTTGAGCGCGTCATCAGCGTAAATCTGAAAGGTACGTTTAACGTGTTACGGGCTGCCGGTCGCCTGATGGCTGAACAAAAATCCGGCAGCATCATCGCGTTTTCTTCGATTCGTTCGCTGACGGTTGAGCCGGGGCAGGGCGTATATGCCGCGACGAAATCAGGCATCGTGCAACTGGTGCGCGCGCTGGCGGCGGAACTGGGACCGCAGGGTGTGCGCGTCAACGCCGTCGCGCCCGGCGTCGTCGAAACGCCGTTGACCAGTCCGATCAAGAGCCGTCCTGATTGGTATAACGCTTACGCCGAAAAGAATGTGCTGCGGCGTTGGGCGGCGGCGGAAGAGATGATCGGCCCCGTAGTGTTTCTGGCGTCGGATGCGGCCAGTTACGTGACGGGTACGGTGCTGTTCGCGGATGGCGGATGGACGGCGGCGGATGGGAGATTCGAGCCGCCGCTTTAGGTCAGCCTTCATTCCAATTTGCGTGGTGTGGCGCGGATTACTAATCCGCGCCACACCACGCTGTTTGCCAGGATAAAAAAATTGCCGCGCAAACTTTCCTTTCAACGTTTAAGCCTTCAGCCGAGTAGATAACAC
>JABFSD010001159.1 GCA_013140935.1 Acidobacteriota bacterium | reverse complement strand
GTTCTGGCGGCGTAAGCGTCATGCCTTGCCAATCAAATTCGACTTGCCAGCCTTTGACGATGAATTGTTTTTTCATTGTGCGACTCCTTGTGCCTGGGGGTTGTTCCACTGATCGAGCGATTCGAGTTGTTTCACGTCATAGCGTCCGACGAATTCATAAAAGCGTTCGTTGGGCTGACGTTGCGCGCGATAAACGTTGATGACGTTTTCGAGATAGTGTTTGGCGTCGGCGACGGGCACGCGCTTGTTGAGCTTGCGCCCCAGCGCAGCGTCGCGCCCCAGATGTCCGCCGAGTTGAATTTGAAAGAATTCGGTTTCTTCGCCGTTGACCTGACCTTTGACGCCGACCAACCCGATTTCGGAAATCTGGTATTGCGCGCAGGCGTTCGTACAGCCCGTCACGCTGACGCGCAGGTGATCGTTGAAATCAGGGATGGCGGTTTCGAGATGGCGAATGACTTCTTCGGCGCGGGCTTTGGTTTCGACGTGCGCGAGCTTGCAGAACTGGCGTCCGGTGCAACTGATCGTACCGCGCCGGAATTCCGAAGCGTGTACGTGCAAGTCTTCCACTGCAAGTTCAGTAATCAGTGTCGGCAAGTTCGCGGTCGGCACATCGAGGATCAAAAAGTTTTGCGAGTTGGTGAGCCGCACGCGGCCTTGTCCGTATTGCGCTGCTAAAGCCGCGACCTTGCGCATTTGCGTACCGCTGAACCGTCCGCGCAACGTCGCCACGCCGACTGCGTTCAAGCCCGCTTGTCGTTGCGGCGTGACACCTGTGTGATCGCGGATGGATTCATTCACTGCGGCTTGCTGGAATTCAGCGTGCGTCGTGCTGTCAATCGGGAAGCTGTCAGTCAGCTTGCGGCCTAAGCGAGTTTCGAGTTCTTCACGAAACTTCACCGGGCCCCAATCAGCCATCAGAAATTTCAAGCGCGCTTTGCGACGGTCGCTGCGATAACCGTGATCGCGGAAGATGCCGACGATGGTCGTCGCCACTTCAACGGCTTCGCTTTCGCGCACGAATGCGCCGAGCCGTTTCGCGAGCATCGGACGCGCGCCCAGTCCGCCCGCGACCCAAAGGTCAAAGCCGAGTTCGCCATCGTGATTGCGAATCGCTACGAAACCGATGTCGTTGATTTCGTGTTGCGCGCAGGCGTGGCGGCAGCCGGTGATCGAAATCTTGAACTTGCGCGGCAAATTGCTGAACGCCTTGTCATTCAGGAAGCGATCTTTCACACGCTGCGCCAGCGGTTCGGCGTCAAACAGTTCATCGGCGTCAATGCCCGCAAGCGGACAACCGACAACGTTGCGTACGATGTCGCCGCACGCGCCTTGCGTCGTAAGTCCGACCGCGCCGAGTTGATTGATGATGTTCGCGCCGTCTTCGATGCGGATGTAATGAACCTGAATTCCCTGCCGCGTCGTGATGTCGCCCGTGTCGCGTCCGAACTCTTGCGACAACCGCCCCAACGTATCGAGTTGCTCGCTTGTCAACGCGCCGTTCGGCACTTTGGCGCGCAGCATGAAGAAACCTTCTTCTGCTGGGCGTTGCGTATAAAGCCCGTACCACTTGAAACGATCCATATCGTCAGCGTCTACGGCGGCGAAGCCTGCGGTTTCATAACGGACGATGTCAGCCCAGACATCGAGTCCGTCTTTTTCGCGTTTTTGCCGTTCAGCGGTAGTTTCTTTCGGAGTTACGGTTTGCGACATAGAAATATTCCGACTCGTCCACGCAGATAGCGATGAATAAACGGCGCACTGAGTTATTTTGAGTTAGTCGGAAGTAACTCAACGACTAACAGAAAATACTCGGCAGCACACGGCTTCGCGCGGCGACGATTAATTAACTTTGATTGGGTGATAAAGACGTAGCTGTTTGCTGTCACACCGGCTAACGAGAAGCCGCAGCACAGGGTTTACGCCTGCTGCCAATGATTAGCAGCAGCGACAACACATACAACAACAACAGCAATTACGTTTGGATAGAGAAGATACGGATAGGAAGGAAGGCTGATTTGGCTGAACGCTGGCAAAAACGAACCGCGCCCAACTGTCGGTGAACTGCCACTGGTGGCCCAACTGTTCGAACTAACAACTAACATTTGGAAAACTCTCTTTCAAAATTCGGGTAACTGGTTGTGCCGTGTCGAAACTCGCCTGACACGACGTTGAATAAAGTGCCGCGAAAATACACGCCGCTTCGCAGCCTGTCAATCGTGAATTGCCTAAGACAAACATTTTTAATAACCCGATAAAAATTCACGAATCGGCGCGCGGTCGGTGGCGGCGGCGATAGACGCTGGGCGTAATACCGAGAATTCGTTTGAAGGTGCGCGAAAAATGTCCCTGATCGTAAAAGCCTGCGGCAATAGCGATGTCGGCAATCGGTACGCCGGAGTTACGCAATTCGCGGCAGGCATAAGCGATGCGGCGACGCGCGATGTATTCGATCACACCACAAGCGAAATGCTTGCGAAACATCTGAGCGAGATAAACCGGGTGTACGCCAACCGTGCGCGCGATATGCGCGGTGGTGAGGCGTTCCCGAAAGTCTCGATCAAGCATCTGGCGCGCTTCTTCCAACCAGGCGGGCCAGTGAGGGAGCCTGACGTCTGAACTCATATTGGGTTGTCGTTACGGGGGAAAGAGAGCGTGGTCGTTAGCCGCCGTGCGCCGCCGGTTCATTCAAACGAACGAACACAGTCGCCGCACGCGCAGCGCGATTAACGATGGTCAGGAGCAACGACACCAAATCTTTCGGGGCAATCAATCAGAGCCAGTAGGAGGGGTTACCGCTTATGTAAGGCGCGAAGAATTTCAGCGGTTCAAGCTGAGGGCAAAATCTTCGCTAAAGAACATTTTGTAAGTACCACAATCGGCCAGGCACTCGCTTGTATGAATGCAAGACCGCCGCAGTATTTCGCGATCAAATTCAAAAAAGGGGACAGGTGGTTCATCACCTGTCCCCTCAAAGCAATGTACCGACGAAAAACCTTATGGGTTGATCGTGAAGATGCGACTCGCCGATGTGCCGAAGCGACCGGCTTCGAGATCGTTCACCGAGATAGCACGCAATCCGGTGAGCGCGTTGGAAGAAATCTCGAAGGTCGCCGTGATACGCGTCGCCGTCACTGAAGTCGTGATGGCGTTCACACCGCCGCTATTCACCGAAACCTTGCTACCTGTTGTGAAGCCCGTGCCCAAAATCACGACGTTCACCGTAGCCCCGCGCCGCGCCGAACTCGGCGTGATGCTGGAAACGACGACATCGGGCGGAGGCGCTTCGATGTTGAAGTTGAGCGAGGTTAATTCGCTTTGGGCGCCGCGACTGTCAGTCACACGCAGGCGAATGGTATGCGTGCCCGTCGGCAACGTCAGCGAAGTCGTCCCCGTCGTCGCAGACGGCGTGGCCTCGTCGCCTCTGAACCATTCGTAACCCGTGATCGTGTCGCCGTCAGGATCGGTAGACATCGTGCCGTCAAAATTGACCACAGCATCGGTGAAATTCGTGGCGATGATGGGATCGGTCGTCGGCGTGCGTTTCGGCACTGCGACCGGCGGATTATTACGCGTGTTTTCCCGCACGGTAACGGTTTGCGCCGTGCCGATGCCGCGTGCATTTTTGTTGTCTACGACCTCTAACCGGATGCTGTGCGTGCCGACGGTCAATTGCACGGTGGCGGTGACTGTCATCGCAATCTTCACGTTGCCGTCATACCACTCATACGTCAGCGGATCGCCGTCAGGATCGGACGAAGTCGAACCGTCCAAATTCACCGAAGCAGCGGTCGTATTGATCGGCGCAATCACCGTTTGCGGCAAGACGTTCGCGCGCGCTATAGGCGCACGATTCGTCGGCGCATCCGGGTCATTGATGGTAATGGTGAATTCCGGCGTCAAGCCGGTCGCGCCTTTGTTGTCAGCGGCCTGTACGCGCACGGTGTAAACCCCGACATTGCTGCCCGCCGGATTGATGAGCAGCGAAGCCGTGCGCGCCGTGGGATTAGGACTCGTCACTGTCACGAACGACAGCGCGGGAACCAGGGTGAACGTCACCGGGTCGCTGTCGGCATCAGCGGCGCTCAACGAAACCGAAACGCTTTGCGATTTGTTCAGGCTCTGATTCACCACCGTGTCAGGCACGGGCGGACGATTGGTGGTCGAAGGCGTCAAGCGGCGCACGCGCAAGTTCCCGGTGTCGCAGAAGAAAATCACGCCGCCGGAATTACGTGCCAACCCGGTCGGCGTATTCAACAACGCGCTGATCGCCGTCCCGTCATCGCCGCCAAAGCCCGGCACGCCCGTTCCCGCAATCGTGTTGATCTTGTTGTCAGCGGCTTCGATGCGACGCACGCGCTCGCCGTCAGCTTCGGTCACAAACAGATTGCCTGCCGCGTCCACCATTACGTCAATCGGATTATTCAACCCGGCGGCGGTTGCCACGCTGCCATCGCCGCTCGAAGCGTTCGCGCCCGTGCCCGCCACGCTCGAAAGTGCATTGTTGTTGATGCGGCGAATG
>JABFSD010000938.1 GCA_013140935.1 Acidobacteriota bacterium | reverse complement strand
CCTTTCACCGTCCAGCCTTCATACGCACTGTAATCCACGCGCATGTGATGCGTAGCCGCGCTGATTGTCTGTTCGCGGTTGGGATCGAATACGACGAGGTCAGCTTCTGAGCCTACGGCAATCGTACCCTTGCGCGGAAACAGGCCGAAGATTTTTGCCGCCGCCGTCGAAGTCAGTTCGACAAAGCGATTGAGGCTGATGCGGCCTTGAGCTACGCCGCCGTGGTAAATCAGGCTCATGCGGTGTTCGACGCCAGGGCCGCCGTTGGGAATCTTGCTGAAATCGTCGAGGCCGAGTTCTTTCTGCTCCTTCATGCAAAACGGACAATGATCGGTCGAGATGACTTGCAGGTCGTTGCTGCGCAAGCCGCGCCAGAGCAACTCCTGATTTTCTTTGCCGCGCAACGGCGGCGTCATCACGTATTTCGCGCCTTCAAATCCCGGCTGCTCATACAAGCTGTAATCCAAAAACAAATACTGCGGACAAGTCTCGGCATAAGCGGGCAGCCCCAAGTCGCGGGCGTTCTGCACTTCTTTGAGCGCGTCGTAACAACTCAGATGCACGATGTAAACCGGCGACTCGGCCATCTCGGCAATCGCAATCGCACGGTGTACGCCTTCGGCCTCGGCTTTCGTAGGCCGCGTCAGCGCATGGTATTTCGGCGCAGTGTGTCCGGCGGCGAGCGCGCGTTTGACCAGTACGTCAATCACGACACCGTTTTCAGCGTGCATGCAAATCAAGCCGCCGTGTTCGCCCGCCTTCGTCATCGCTTTGAAGATCGTCCCGTCATCCACAAGAAACACGCCGGGATAAGCCATAAACAACTTGAAGCTCGTCACGCCCTGATCTATCAGGCCTTTCATTTCAGGCAAGCGTTCGTCGGGCAAATCGGTGCAGATCATGTGAAAGCCGTAATCGGTCGCCGCCTTGCCTTGCGCTTTGGCGAACCAGACATCGAGGGCTTCGTTCAAGGCCTGCCCGTGTTGCTGGACGGCGAAATCAATGATCGTCGTCGTACCGCCCATCGCTGCCGCGCGCGTACCGGTCTCGAAATCGTCAGACGAAAACGTACCGCCAAACGGCAAGTCCAGATGCGTATGCGGATCAATGCCGCCGGGAATCACCAGCTTATTCGTAGCGTCAATAGTTCGGTCTACGTCACCGACGAGCGCGGCGAGGTCTTTGCCGATGAGGGCGATGGTTGCGCCTTCAATGAGAATGTCAGCGATGTAAGAATCTACGGCGGTGACGATGTGGCCGTTGGTGATGAGTGTACGCACAGGGTTACTCCTGTCAGAGTTGCGCCAATAAAGCGGGAGGCGCAAGGATCGGCATCGTAGCGTTTTTGAATCCACTGGGATCGCGCGTCAAAATCAAGTCGAGGTTCGCCAGGGTTGCGCAGGTAATTTGCACATTGTCTTCGTAATCGTTGCCTGCCAAACCAAGCGCGTCTTCCAATGCGCGCCGATCAACCTGACAAATCGCAAACGTATCGAGGCACACACGAACGGCGTCGAAAGCACTGGTCAGTCCGCTATGTTTTCGCGCGATATAGAAAATGTCTGTGAGCGCCGATGCCGTGATACAGCCCAGTATCTTTCCGTCATCAATGGCTTGCCAACAAGCGGCGGCATCCGCATCCCAAGGTGAACGTTTCAGCAATGCGTCAAGCACGACATTCGTATCGAAGAGTACTTGCTTCATCCGTACTTCTCCACGCGATAATCGTCCAGCCATTGCTGAACTTCGGCGTCAGTCGGAGCAGACTTCTCGTTGGCAAGCAAGCCCAAGGCTCTGTCCAGCGTCTTTTGACGTTTGAGAGGAAGTGAAATGCGCGGTGAAATCGCACGCAACACTTCATGCACTAACTCGATCTGGCGAGTTGCAGGCCATTGTCGAACCACACTAAGAACACCTTCATAACTAGCGTTTTCCATTGTCTCCATCGTTTCTTTTCTCCTTTCAGAACAGGTTTACACTGTTGCCAACGCTTCATCCAACGCCGTCACCAACTCATCCGCATTATCTTTCGACATAATCAATGGCGGCCCCAACCGTACGCAGTTGCCATACAAGCCGCCTTTGCCGACCAGCACGCCGCGCTTTTTGGTTTCCTCGAAAACTTTCAGCACAGCCTGCGGATGCGGTTCTTTGGTCTTGCGGTCTTTGACGAATTCGAGCGCCTGCATCAAGCCCATGCCGCGCACGTCGCCGATCACGTCGTATTTTTCCTGCAAGCCCATCAGCTTTTCTCTCAAGTAAGCGCCCGTGACGGCGGCGTTGTGCGCAAGGTTTTCCTGTTCGATGACTTCAATCGTAGCCATCCCTGCGCGCATCGTCACCGGGTTACCGCCGAACGTAGAGAACGTCAGCGTACCCACGGCATCAGCCACTTCTTTCGTCGCAATCGTCCAGCCGACGGGCGAACCGTTCGCCATGCCTTTGGCCGAAGTGATGATGTCGGGTTCTACTTCCCAATGCTCGATGCCGAACCATTTGTCGCCGGTGCGGCCCCAGCCGGTTTGCACTTCGTCGGCGATGAATACGCCGCCGTATTGCCGGATGATGGCGACGGCTTCTTTGAAATATTCTTTAGGCGGTGTGATGTAACCGCCTACGCCTAAGATCGGCTCGGCCATAAACGCGGCGATGTTGCGTGAGGTCGAAGTCTCGATCAGTTCTTTCAGGTCTTTGGCGCAAGCCAAGTCGCATTCGGGATAAGTCAGCTTGAACGGGCAGCGATAACAATAAGGCGCGGGCGCGTGGTAATAGCCGGGCACTTGCGTCGGTAACAGCTTCCACGAAGCGTGTCCGCCCGCTGCTTGCGCTGCCGCCGAACGTCCGCTGTAACTGTGGCGCAACGTGATGATCTCTTGTCGTCCGGTATAGAGCTTCGCCGCCATCGTCGCGGTTTCGTCAGCCTCGGTGCCGCTATTCGTGAAGAAGGATTTTTCGAGCTTGCCCGGCGTGATTTCGGCGAGCTTGGCGGCAAGTTGCGATTGCGGGCGGTTGGCGTAAAGCGTCGAGCTGTGATTGAGCTTGCCCACTTGATCCACGATGGCTTCGGTCACGTGCGGATGGCAGTGGCCTACGCTGGTGACGAGCACGCCGCCGAAGCAGTCGAGATATTGTTTGTCGTTCTCATCCCAGACATACATCCCCTTGCCGTGATCGAGCGCGAGTGGCTCCTGGTAATACATCGTGACGGCGGGAAAGAGATAGTCCTTGTGTTGTTGCACGGTAGCGGATGTTTCAGTAGCACTCATAACGCTTGTTGCTCCTCAAGTAAAAGTAAAGGCAGGTTGTTCTGATTGATGATTGCGCAGCGCGCGCATTATGGGATTTCACCTGACGCCTTGCAATTCTTTGCCGACCGCACGTATACCTTACGCGCTCATCGTTTGAGCATTTCAGCCGGACCGTTTGCGAACACGAAAAATAAACAACCGAACACGCGGGCGGCGTGCGCCCAAGTGCAGTCAAAGACATTTGAACCATTTGAAAAGTAACGCAACCCTTTCCAGGTTGCTCAGTTTCTCTCCGGCAGTTCGCTTATGAATCCGCGAACAACCTGAAAATAGTTTTCCAAGTTGGAGACACAATGACCAACATCACACGTCGCAATTTCGTGAAAGGTTCACTGGCATTCACTGCGCCCAGCGTGTTGGGTGCAAACGATACGATTCGACTGGCCTTGATCGGATGCAGCGGGCAAGGCGTGTTAGATTTGCGCGAGTGCCTCAAAGCGCCCAACACCCAAGCCGTCGCGCTGTGTGACGTAGACGCTACGCAACTCGACAAGGCCAAGCAACGCATCGGCGGCGCGGTTGAAACGGTAAAAGACTTTCGCCGTATCCTTGACCGCAAAGACATAGACGCCGTCATCATTGCTACGCCCGATCACTGGCACGCAATCCCCGCGATTCAAGCGTTGCAAGCGGGTAAAGACCTTTATCTCGAAAAACCCATCGGCCATACCATTCGTGAAGGGCAATTGCTGGTCAAAGCTGCCCACCAATCGAAACGCATCGTGTCGGTCGGTTTGCAACAACGCACCGGTACGCTCTTTCGACAGGCGCACGAAATCATTCGTTCGGGCAAACTGGGCAAAGTGTCGCTCGTGCATTGTTGGAACGCCTGGAACGATCAACTCCATTACGAAGGCGGCTATCGCCAGTTGAAAAAGACGCCCGCGACCGTGCCGCCCGCTGGGGTTGATTACGATTTCTGGCTCGGCCCCGCGCCGAAACGCACGTTCGATCAGAATCGTTATAACGGCACTTATCTTTACTATTGGGATTACAGCGGCGGGATGAGCATCACTTGGGGCGTACACCTGATTGATTCGGCGATGCACTTGATGGATGCCGAAGCGCCGTTGAGCGTAACGGCTTCAGGCGGCAAATATATTTTTGCCGACGACCGCGATACACCCGACACGGTCGAACAGGTATTCGATTTTCCCAACTTCACCTTGACCTATGCGGTGCGCCACGCGAATGCATTCACGAGCGGCAGCGCAAC
>JABFSD010000609.1 GCA_013140935.1 Acidobacteriota bacterium | reverse complement strand
AACCACTAGCCACTAATTTATGCGCATTCTTCACATACTCGATCATTCGTTGCCGTATTTCAGCGGCTACAGCTTTCGCAGCGATTACCTCATTCGCACGCAGCGGCGGCTGGGCTTGCAACCCTTCGTCGTGACTTCGCCGAAGCACGAAGACTTCACGGCAAATCATGAGACGCGCGACGGGATTGATTATTACCGGATGTCGTGGCCGTCGTTTTACGTGTTGCCCAAGCCGAATCAGGTTCCGTTGCTGCGTCAAGCCGCTTGCGTAGCGGAACTCGCCAAGCAAGTCGCGCGACTCGCGCAAGAGTTGAACGTAGACGTGTTGCACGCGCATTCGCCTTCGTTGAACGGTTTGGCCGCCGGTCGAGCGGCGCGGCAGTTGGGACTGCCGTGTGTTTATGAGGTGCGCTATTACGAAGAAGACGCGGCGGTAGATCGCGGCAAGATGACGTTCAACTCGCCGCTTTATCGGCTGTCGCGTCGTTTGGAAAAGGCTGCGTTGCAACGCGCCGACCGCGTCGTGACGATTTGCGAAGCCTTGCGTGACGACCTGATCGCGCGCGGCGTAGCGGCGCACAAGCTCTTTCAATCGCCCAACGGCGTAGACACGTCCATCTTCACGCCGCGCATCCCCGACGCCGAGTTGATGGCGAGGTATGGATTGCACGGCAAAACCGTAATTGGCTTCATCGGCTCGTTTTATTTATACGAAGGGCTGGATTATTTAGTAGACGCCGTGTTGCGGTTGCTCGCTGTGCGCCGCGATGTCAGACTGCTGCTCGTTGGTGAAGGTGAGGTCGAAGCGGCGCTCAAAGCGCGCATTCCCGCCACATATAGCGAAGACGTGATCTTCACGGGCAAAGTCCCCCACGCACAGGTCAAAAATTATTATTCGGTGATGGATGTGCTGGTTTATCCGCGCGTGAGTTCGCGGTTGACCGAATTGACGACGCCGCTCAAGCCGCTCGAAGCCATGGCGATGGAACGCGTCGTCGTCGGCAGCGACATCGGCGGCCTGCGCGAACTCTTCCGCCACGAAGAAACCGGTTTCACCGTCGCGCCTGAAAACGTGGATGCGTTGGCGGATTGTCTTACGCGGTTAGTGGATGACGCAGCGTTACGGCAACGCATCGGCAAGCAGGCCCGCGCCTTCGCCGTGCGCGAACGCGACTGGGAACGCATCGTTGAACGATATTTGGATATTTACGGTGGATTGATTGCGCAACGGCGCGCGATGGCGGCATGAAAGGCGTTTTATGGCGGGTATTGATCTTTCGATACACACGCAAGAGATGCTTGCTGAAAGAAACATACCCGAAGCGTGGGTATGGCAAACGATCTCTGCGCCAGATGACACGTGGCGCGGCAACGATGGAAACTTTCATTACGCCAAAGCGATTGCGGCAAGACAGAATCGTGTTTTGCACGTGGTTGTAGATGATGACAAAACGCCTAATCGAGTGGTGACGGTTTTCTTTGATCGGCGATTAAAGAGGTAAACAGATATGCGGTTAAAAGTAGATAAAGAAAGTGACGCGCTTTATTTTCGGCTGGATGAAGCCACGATTGTCGAATCGGAAGAAGTGCAACCCGGTGTGATTCTTGATTTCGATGAAGCAGGCCAAGTTGTAGGGATAGAGTTGCTTTCATTGAGTCAGCGCGCGAAACCGGAGATGTTGCGCACGTTACAGTTTGAAACGGTGTAGTGTCGGAACGAAGGTGATTTTTAGTAGTTATGTCAGCAACGTTAGCAGAAAAGAAAAATCTCGAAACGGTGAATGAGCAAACTGTCGCGCCTGTGACAGAGCCGGTATTGGAAAACGTCATCGAGTGGAACGACAGCCTGTGGTCGCACTTGAAAGAGTTGGTCAAACACAGTGAATTGCTGCTGCTCATCACGCAGCGCGAATTGAAAGTTCGCTATAAGCAAAGCGTATTGGGCGTGTTGTGGGCGGTGTTGCAACCGTTCTCGATGATGCTGGTGTTCAGTTTGTTCTTTGGCCGCTTTCAGAAAATGCCGAGCGACGGCATTCCTTATCCGCTGTTTTCCTATTCGGCGTTGTTGCCGTGGACGTTTTTTGCTACGGCACTGGCCTTCGCCATTCCCAGCCTGATTCAGAATTCGCAACTCATCACGAAAATTTACTTCCCACGCGAGATCATTCCGCTGGCTTCGGTGTTCGCAGCTTTTGTTGATTTCCTGATCGCTTCGAGCATTTTCGTAGGGATGATGTTTTGGTATCAGGTCACGCCTACGTGGAATTTGCTTTACGTGTTTCCGCTGGTGGCGTTGCAAGTGTTATTCACGATTGGCGTATGCCTGTTGCTTTCGTCCTTCACGGTGCTTTACCGCGACGTGCGGCATACGTTACCGCTGGTGATTCAAATCTGGTTGTTCGCTACGCCGGTGTTATATCCGGTCAGCGTCATTCCAGAGCAATACCGGACGTTTTATATGCTCATCAATCCGATGGCGGGCATCATTGATGGCTATCGTCGCGCAGTGGTATTGGGCATTGCGCCCGAACTCAAATATCTGGGCTTGGCGACGCTGGTCTCGCTCTTTTTGGTGTGGGCGGGTTACAAGTATTTCAAACACCTCGAACACGAGTTTGCAGACATTGTCTAAGAGTGGTTAGTGATTAGTGGCTAGTGGCTAGTGAAAGCCGCCTAGCCACTAGCCACTAGCCACTAGCCACTAGCCACTAAATGAAAATCGTCACCGTAGATCAACTATCCAAACGTTATCGGCTGAGTCGCCTCGGCTCGAAATCTATCCGCGAAGAAATGCAGCGCTTCGGGCGACGGCTCGTGCAAGGCGCACGCGCGGGCGATGGCGACACCGAAGACTTTTATGCGCTGCGCGAAGTGAGCTTCGACATCAAGCCAGGCGAGACGATTGGCTTCATCGGGCCGAACGGTTCGGGTAAGAGTACGATTCTCAAATTGCTGGCGCGCATCATCTATCCCTCGCAAGGCAAGCTGACGGTGCGCGGTTCGGTGGCTTCGCTGATTGAAGTCGGCGCGGGCTTTCACCCTGAATTGACGGGGCGCGAGAACGTCTTTCTTTACGGCTCGATCATGGGAATGCGGCGCGCCGAGGTGCGCAAGAAATTCGATCAGATCGTAGCCTTCGCCGAACTGGAACGTTTCATTGACACGCCGGTCAAACGCTATTCGTCAGGGATGTACGTGCGGCTGGGCTTTGCCGTCGCTGCGCACATCAATCCGCACATTTTGCTGGTGGATGAAGTGCTGGCCGTCGGCGACGCTTCGTTTCAAAGTAAGTGCCAGCAACGCATCGAAGAGTTGCGGCGCGGCGGCATGACGATTGCGTTCGTCTCGCACGATATGACGGCGGTCGAACGTTTGTGCGAGCGCGTCGTCTTTTTGCAAAACGGGCAGATTCGTTCAGAAGGCGAACCGCAAAAAGTCATCAGCGATTATTACAACGCGGTGGTGTTCAAATCGGCGGAGCAGGAAAACGAAATGATGGTCGCCGGGAATGACAGCATTACCGGACGCGAAGCCGAAATTCTGGGCGTGAAATTTCTCGACCGCGACGGACTCGAAGTTGATTCGCTGGCGACGGGCCAACCGCTCATCGCGCAAATCGAATATCGCGCTTATCAACCGCTTGAAGACCCGGTGTTCGAGTTGTTCTTTTATTCAGCGGACGACCGTTTGCATACGCATTACACGACGGCGTTGACGGGCGAACGCATTACGCAATTGCAAGGACACGGCGTGATCGAAATCGCTGTGGATGAATTCGGTCTGACGCCGGGCGTATTCAAGATTGACGCCAGCTTGTCGCGGCGCGGCGCGATTGCGCCTTATGACTGGAAGCCGCGCCAGTATTTGCTGAAAGTGCTGCCGGGCAAAAAAGTGCGCGGCATGTTTTATTCGCCGCATCGCTGGCGGCAGGTTCCGTTGGGCGAAATGCAGGCGAATGCGACGACCGAGCAAGGCGATTTTTTATAGGCAGACACTGAGAGTTGGATACGTTGGAGACCTCTTCGACAGACAAAAGATGTGGGAGAGAAAAATAAACTCTTCTATTTTTCTCTCCCACATCTTTCTGTCTAATTGATTATCACCAAAAAGCGATCTTACATCGTCGCGCCGCTATGAAAGTCAGCATTTTGATTTGCACGCGCAACCGCGCCGCTTCGCTCGCACGAACGTTGCAATCTTTGCTGGCGCTGGAATGGACGGGCGCTTACGAACGCGAAATCGTCATCATTGACAACGGCAGTACTGACGACACGCGCGCCGTCGCTGAACGTTTTCCGGCAGTGCGTTATGTTTACGAATCGCGTGCGGGGCTTTCGATTGCGCGCAATGCGGGCATTCGTCACAGCGACGGCGAGCTCATCGCGTTCACCGACGACGACGTTTTGGTTGCGCCCGACTGGTGCGATGAATTACAGCGTGAGTTCGCAACTGATGCGCAACTTTGCATGCTGGGCGGACGCATCTTGCTGGCGCGCGCGGGCTTGCAACCGGTGACGTTCAAGATTGACGA
>JABFSD010001094.1 GCA_013140935.1 Acidobacteriota bacterium | reverse complement strand
CGTTTATCTCGCCGTGGCTTATGTCAGAAACGGCGAGCTTTTCACGGCTGACAAATCGCTCAACGTTCCGGCGAAAGACAAATTCCTCTCGCTCGAAATTTTGCCGGACAAGAAAGAATACAAACCGCGCGAAGCGGCGGCTTATACCATCGTCGCGCGCAACGCCGACGGTTCGCCCGCCGCGAATGTCGAAGTCAGTCTCGGCGTCGTAGACGAAGCCATTTACAGCCTCGCGCCTGATTCGTCGGGCGACATTCGCAAGGCGTTTTATGACAAACGCTACACGTCGGTGCAGACCAATTTTTCTACGCAATTTGAATTCATGGGTTACAGCGGTGACAAGGCGATGCAACTCGCGCAAGTACGCAAGCCGCAGCAACTCGCCGATTTCAAGAACGACAAAGAATTGGTCGAGCCTACGATTCGCAAGGAGTTCAAAGACACGGCGTATTGGCAACCCGAAGTCGTAACGAACAGCGAAGGCAAGGCGACGGTCAAGCTCGACAAGCTGCCTGATAATTTGACTACGTGGCGGGCGACGGCGCGGGCGGTCACGGCTGATTTGAAAGTCGGTTCAAAGGTCAATCGCGTCATCTCGCGCAAGAATCTGATCTTGCGACTTGAGACGCCGCGCTTCCTGACCGAAGGCGATACGGTGACGATTTCAGGCATCGTGCATAACTATCTAACTTCCGACAAAAACGCCGAAGTCGAATTGCAAGTCAGCGGTGGAGCGCAATTGCTAGACGAAGCCAAACGCACTGTCACCGTTGCGCAAAACGGCGAACAGCGCATTGACTGGCGCGTCAAAGCTCCTAACGTAGCCGCGCTGCGTTTGCTCGCCACCGCCAAGACCAACGAAGAATCAGACGGCGTAGAGTTACCGCTCAACGTCGTGCCCGCCGGATTGCATCAAACCAAAAGCAACGTCGTCGCCGTCAACGAAGACAATGGCGAACGCACAGTGCAACTCGACTTGCCCGCGAACGCCCACGCGACTTCGCGCAGCTTGCGCATCGAGGCTTCGCCCTCAGTGGCTGGCGCACTGTTCGGCGCGTTGGATTATTTGACGAGTTATCCGCACGGATGCACCGAGCAAACGATGTCGAGCTTCCTGCCGAACGTCGTCGTCGCGCAAACATTGAAGGATTTCAAAACGGCTACGATCAAAGACCGCGCGGGGCTAGAAAAGAAAGTCAATCGCGGACTCGAACGGCTTTATGGCTATCAACACAGCGACGGCGGCTGGGGCTGGTGGAAGGACGATCCGACCGATCCGTTTATGACGGCTTACGTGCTGGACGGCTTGCAGCAAGCCACTGCCGCAGGCTTTTCAGTCGAGAGCTATCGCCTCACGCAAGCGCGCAGTCGCATCCGCCAAATGCTCGACGCGGGCAAGAACGAAGAGAACCGCGCCATTGATCTCGAAGACCGCGCTTATCTGATTTACGCCTTGAACTCGTCCGCCGAAGAAGACCCGCGCTTCGTCAACGATCTCTTTAACAAGCGCGCGCAGTTGCAACCTTACGGACGCGCTCTGCTCGCGCTCGCGCTCAAAGCGCGCGGCGACCAACCGCGTGCCGATCAAATCGCCGCCGACATCGAACGTTCAGCGAAAGTCACCGCAGCCGATGCCTATTGGTCTTCGACGCGCCGCCCCATGTTGGATTTCACCGAAGAGAACAACACCGAAGCGACCGCGCTTTCGCTCAAAGCCTTGTCGCAACTCAAACCCGCGAGCAACGTGTTGCCCAAAGCTGCGCGCTGGCTGGTCGCCAATCGGCGCAACGGCTATTACTGGGAAAGCACGAAACATACGGCATTTGCGATTTACGGCTTGATGGATTACGTCAAAGCCAGCAAGGAACTTACGGCTGACTTTGCCGTAGACATTTATCTCAACAACGAAAAAGTCGGCACGCGACGGTTTACTTCCGCTGATATTGCCGCCGGTGCGAATCTCACCATCGAACGCAAAGGCGTGGCGTTGATGGGTGCGAATCAAATCCGTTTCGTCAAACAAGGCAGCGGCGTGTTGTATCTCGCTGCTGCGCTTGATTACTTCACCGCCGATGCCGAAGTCGCGCCGCAATCCGCCGGAGGGTTGCGGTTGACGCGCGAATACCTGCGATTGCGCGTGTCTGAGAATGGCGGCAAGCCTTCGTGGAAGCTCGAACCGCTCACCGGCGAGTTGCGTTCAGGTGACCTGATCGTCTCGAAACTCAAGGTGCAAGGCGCGAAAGGCCGTTACCTGATGATCGAAGACCCGATTCCCGCTGGCTGCGAACAAGTCGCCAACGTCAGCGGCATCAATCTCGATTACAGCGACGGCAACTGGTCGAGTTGGTATAGCGACCGCACCTTTTATGACAACCGCACGGCGTTCTTTACGAATTACTTCGATGGCGATGATAGTTATCAGTACGCGCTGAAGGTCATCACGCCCGGCGAATTTCGCGTGGCTCCGGCACGCGCCGAAATGATGTATGCGCCTGCGGTGTCTGCGAATACCGGCAATGCGCGGGCTGCGATTTTGGATAAGAAGTAAAACGATGTTCAAAAGACGCACCGTTTAGAGTACCGCCTTTAGGCGGAATCGGAGGCTTTAGCCGACTTGCAAGTCCGATTCCGCCTAAAGGCGGTACTCTAAACGGTGCGTCCTCTTGCCCCATAAAACCATGTTCACCGACATCAAAAATGCAGTGGTAAACGCAGAACGCAAACTCTTCGCGCATTTCGGCACGACGCTGGTGGCGCTGTTGCTTTATGTTTTCTTGCTCGCAGTGCTTTACGCATTCCTTACTATCGGCGAACGCACTGCGACGCAAGTGATTCTGAGTCTGCTCGTATTGCCGCTGCTCTTCGTTATCCTGTTTTTCTCGCTGCAATCGCTCGGCGTGAGTTACACGCGCGTAGGCGTCAACGCCACTTATCTCTTGCGGCGCGCGCTGAGCGATTGCTGGAAACTGTTGATCGTCAGCCTGCCGCTCATCCTGCTGGCGTGGCTGCTGCATTACGCTTACGGCAAGGCGACGGGCAAGCTAGATTACGATCAGGAACACGGCTGGCACGGTACGACGCTGAAGTGGCTGTGGCTCTTCGTCTTTTGTCTCGCGCTGCCGTTGATGGCGATGCACCTGTGGATTGCCGCCGTACGCGAAGGCATTGGGGCTACGTTGCGCGGTTATTTGGGGCACATGGCGCGCGCCTTCGCGCCGCGTTCGCTGGCGGTTTACGTGCTGGCTTGGATTATCAACGGCTTGTTGGCTTATGTGTTGTTATTCGGCTTCAAGACGCAATTCGGCGGGCCGTGGGCTGAATTGATGTTGTTGGGCTTGCGCATCGCGCTGGCGGCGCTGTTGGTGTTTATGGCGTGGTTTGTTTCGTTGGGTGCGTTGGCTGAAGTGACTGCGCCGAAGATAGAACCCGTGACGACTTAGCGCAGCAAGTATGAGCAAAAAGCAAAACGCGGAATACGCGGAAAAGCGCGGAAGTCGCGGAAGGCTTCGATCAATAACGAAAGTCTTTCTGCGTGTTCCGCGCTTTTCCGCGTATTCCGCGTTTTGTCTTTTGGCCTCTCTTTTTTTGACTGCTGCTTGCGCCGTACATCAGCAACCCACTGAAGACTTACCTACGATCTCCGCGACTGACACGACTCAGCCAACCCAATTCTTCAATCTCACTGACGACCAATGGCAGCGCGCCGCCGAGTCATCCATGCAGGACGGCAACGGGCAAGACCGCGAAGGCGCGTTGATCGTCATTGATCCGCAATCGGGACGCTTGCGCGCCGTGGTCAATCCGCGCATCGCATTCGGCCAAGCCTTTCCGCCCGGTTCGACGATCAAGCCGTTCACGGCGTTGGCGGCGTTACGCGCAGGCTCAGTGCAACGCGACACGTCACGGCTATGCAGCGGACGCTATCAACGTGGAGCTTTTTCGATGACGTGTTCGCATCCGAAAAGCGAGGCGGCGTTCGATCTGCCGCACGCGCTGGGCTATTCGTGCAACGACTATTTCGGGCATTTGGGCGAACGGCTGACGGTGAGCAGCGCGGCGGCTACGCTGGCGACGTTCGGGTTCGGCAAACGCACGGGCGCTAACGTAGCGGGCGAACACGCGGGACGTTTATCACTCGGCGCGTGGGGCGCGGCTGACGTATTGGGCGATAGCAGCGAGTTAATGGTTACGCCGTTGCAGTTGCTGACGGCTTACGGCGCGTTGGTGAATGGCGGCAGGCTGTGGCAGCCGCAACAAACGAATGACGCGAGTTTTGCGCCGCGTGAAATCTCACGCATTCCGATCAGCACGAATCATCGTGCCGTGCTGCTTGAGGGCATGCGTGGCTCGGTGCGGTACGGCACGGCGGCGAAGGCGAAGCTGGATGAATTACCGGTTTATGCGTTGGGTAAGACCGGGACTTCTACGGCGAGCAATGGCTTTCAAACCCAGGGGTGGTTCGTCGCTTTTCTCTCTGACAATTCCGCCAATCAATTGCCTGAACCTGAGCAAGTGCGCATCGGCATCGTTGTGATGC
>JABFSD010000730.1 GCA_013140935.1 Acidobacteriota bacterium | reverse complement strand
TTGGCGGCTTCCCTGCCTGCCACTCGTTGCCGTGATAAACCACGTCGGGCTGAAAGGGCAACGTGCCGCAACACGCCAACAAACGTTCGCGCGTATCGTGGCTGAACACGATCACCGCCGCCGCCCGTCGCGTCGAACGAACGATCAATTGCCGCAGCAACTGCAACCGCCAGCGATGCAACGGCGAACGCTCCGCCGCAATCAGTTCCGCGCGCAACGGCATCGAATTGTGCAAGGCCAGCACCGCGCGCGTACGCCGTGGCAACCAGCGCGGCGCAAAGCCTGCGTTGGAAAAAAACACATCCGGCTGCCAACGCCACAACAAATAAGGCAGGACGAACAAGCGCCACAAAAATTTTATGAAGGCTTTGCCAATCCAGACTTGATGGCTGGCGGAAAGACCGCCTATCGCACGCCACTGGACGCGCGCGGCCTCATCCGGCACAGCGCATTCGGCCAGTTCCCCGTTGTGCAAAATCAAAAATTCGTGCTCGCGCGCCAATTGCAACAAGGGCGGCAAGAGGTGTTCGAGATACACCTTGCCGCCGCTCATCGCGGCGGTGGCGTCTATCAGAATGCGCATTCAACTCGTCTCAAAAGATGTTACGACGTGAGGAAGCGCGCTCGTAGTTCCGCCTTTAGGCGGGGGCTTCCCTTACTCGAACGCCCGCCTAAAGGCGGAACTACGAACGAGCTTCCTCACGTCTCGTTAACAACCATTGCTTCAAGTTACGTTTTATCGCACCCCTAAAACCGCCCTGGTAATTCCTGCGTTGTAACACCGCGTCTGCTACTGCATCCCTCTCTATTACTATCGGATGATAAAGCGGAAAAACTATCGGCGATGTTTCTAAATCCCCAAAACGAAAAGGAAATAACTTGTCGTATGCCGCCGATAACCCATAACTCAAAGCACTATTCACCCTAAGGCCAAATCGTTTAAGCACCGGTTGCAAAGTAGCTTTAGCCGATAGTGTATGCGTAGCGTCGTCACCAAACCCGAGATTACTAACCAGATTAACGTTCGGATAAATGCTCAAAGCACGTTGACGCCAACAAGCAAGTATCCATTGATAATCCCACGTATGAATCTTACCTTCGCCTTTTATAGCGTCGAAACGTTCTCGCCAAAAACGCCTAGCGGCCTTCGTCTCAAGCCAGTAATCCAACATGTCGTCAAGCTCACCATTCGATAACATAGTGGGCCAATCCTGCAAATCGGCATCGAAATGCCGCCACGCTCTGCGCCACGAAGCCCAGCCCCAGCAAAGCGGGAATCTGGAAAAGCGATAACTCAAATGCGTTCGATTTATTTCAGGGTAAAAACAAGTACCGCCGATATGTGCGATGCGGTTGTCTTCTCGGTAGTAAGCAAGTAACTCCTCACAGTAGCGAAAAAAGGTTGGATGCGGCAAACAATCATCTTCCAGAATGATCGCCTCTGGCACTTGCTCAAACACCCAGCTAATGCCCGAAGCGGGGCGCGGCCCGCAACCCAAGTTTTGAGCAGCATAATTCCGTATCACGCGGCAATCCCAATCAACCTGTTCAAAGATAGCTCGGGTTGCTTCGCATAACGCCACATCCTCCGGCCTGTCGTCTCGCGGGCCATCGGCAATAACAAAAAGCGTAGAAGGTTTAACTTGCCGCAGTACTTCATACACACGGCGCGTCACGTGCGGGCGATTGAAAACAATGATCGCCACCGGCGTCCTGAGTTTTCCATCGCTATTACTCATCTTTTCTTTGCTCGCTCAACGACCAAGGTGGCAGTTTCCGCAAAAGCGGCGACTCAAAATATTGGAAAGAAAAGCGCGCGAATAAAAAAGCGACTGGCAAGGCGATGCCCGCGCGCAAAAGATAATAACCCAGCTTTCCCGTGAGCGACTCCAGTGCCCCATCATTTCGATTGGCAATCCAGTCAAAAGCTTGCAACAACAGCAAATGAATCAGGTACAGGCAGTAACTCCAAATCCCACACTGACGAAGCCAACGGTAGCGCAAAACGCCAACCGCTTTCGTTCCCTGCCCAGCCCAAGCCCAAGCCAGCAAACTCAAAAAGAACAACTGAGCGATGCTGAAAAGCAACATCGCCCCCACGATCCGCTGACGGCTTAACAACCCAAATGGCAGCCCGATAAATGAAAGCATTGTTGCCAATCCCAAAGCAACTATCGCTACCTGTCGCCCAGCTTGCTTCGGCTTTATTGACAGGAAGAGCAAGCAGGCCAATAAAGCTCCCCAGGCTAATCCGTCCAACCTGAACCAGGTGAAATAGTAAATATCCGTGTTCGTTAAAAATCCAGCCCCACGCGCAAGTGGTTGCGAAAATGCAACTCCTGTAGCTAGCCAAGCCAGTCGCCGAGGTGTCAAAGCGCGTACGACCCACGGCCAGAATAAATAAAAATGCTCCTCAACAGCGAGTGACCAAAGCGGCCCATAAACCAACGGCACGCCAAAAAGCGTAACCAGGTTGGAAAGGAAAACCGCGCTCAATAAAACAAACCATCCTGCATTGGCATAGCACGACACAACTACTAGTAAGATGAGGAAATAAAGCGGCAGAATACGCAGCGCGCGCCGCCAGTAAAAGTTGCCCAAATAATGCACATCCTGACGAGTTCGTAGCAATACGCCAGTAATCAAAAAGCCGGAAAGGACAAAAAACAAATCAACGCCCAACCAACCCAGATTCGTTACCCAAGCCAAGAGACGTGCGAAGCCGTACCACTGTTCGTATACCATCTCATAGGCAAAAGCGTGATAGGCCATCACCATTAACACGGCCAGCCCGCGCAAACCATCCAACTCAGGAATACGCTCGACCGCTTTAGAATTATTCGTAGAATCGAGTGTGGGTGAGGCTTCAGTCACGTGAATAAGAGTAAGGCATTGGTCGAGATTGTTGCGCAGTCGTCCAATGAGACGGCTGCCATGATTGAGCCGTAACCCGTTTAGGTCTGGCAAATTTCAGCATCAATAAAATGGGGAGGCTTAATTGCGCCAACTCCGTCGCAGCGCCGAACAAGCCACCGCGCACCAAGGCCGCTATGAAAGCGAAAAGCCCGCAGGAATAAAGCAGCACCGCCGTTTGTGTTTTTACGTTAATCAACATCCAGCGATAACTCGTGCCAATCAAAAAGCCTAACAGCAAAGCCCCAGGCACGATTCCCATCCAGCCGAATTCCAGAAACCATTCCCCGACTAACGACGTGCCTGCGCTGGCACCGTTGAGATAAGCCAGCGGATCATAACGCTGCGTCATCTGACGATTGATGTTCTCAGGCTTGTCAGGCCACAGTTGCCGCGGAATCGGGAAATAAAGAAAACGTAACAACCCTTTGCCGTAGTTGTAATCATAGGTGTGAGGGACTGAGTTAATAATCGCTACGAGATAATCAAAAATCACGTTATCTCCCTGCGTATTCATATCGTCAATCACCTGATCTACTTGTACCAAAGCCAATCGGTCGCGGACCGCATCGGCTCCTTCGTGCATCGTCGAGCGAATATACAGCCACGACGCTGAAAAGATCAGCAGCAGGGCAATCATTGGCAAGGTACCGCGTATATTGAATCGCTTGCGCAGGTAATGCCGTTGCAGCAAAACGGCAAACAATAAGTTAATTAAAAATCGACGACTGCCTGAATAAGTGATTTCCAGCGCACCATAACCCAAGACTAGCGCAAAAAAGAGATACCATTGAAATTTGCTCTTTTCTTCGCGAATCACCAAAAAAGAAAGCGCAATCATTCCTGCTCCCACTAGCATTGTCAGGTTGGCGACATAAGGATTTTTCGCAGAAATGTAATAACGAGCCGTCCGCTCGGTGTTAAACGTGGCTTCCCACCCACCTCCTAAAATGAAAATGACATAAAGATAAGCGGCTACACCGACAGCAATAAATACCCAAGCAATCGAACGGATGCGTTGCGGTTCGAAGGGGCGGCTAAAGGTCGTCGAAATTGTGAAGGTGCGATGTCGTGCTCCGTAATAACCAATCTCAAAAGCCAGCAGACCTAATAAGCTGGCTAATAATGCCAACGTGAGAGTAGTACGATCAAGGAAAACACCTAATAAAGTGGTGGTAGCTTTGGTAGTTATCAGGTAAATCGGACGAATGATGAAAAAGAAAGCATAAAGTGAAACGAATAAGTAAATCGGCTCGAAAACATCAATCTTCCCGTCGGCAAAATGTCCGCGAAAGATGGGGTAACATGAAAGACCAATGAGAATGGAAAGGCAGAGAGAATGTTCCCAATAAAAGACAGACATCATCTCTAGCGAGACGAGCATCACGCCTAAAGCCAACACTACACTGAGAACCTGTCGCTCCATTTGGTTTATGTATTTCTAAAACTTGCCACTTGCATCCTGCGCAAAGTGGCGAAAATCACCCATTCGGACAAGCACGCGCGAAAAGCCAACGTAAGCGCCACGGCCAAAGCTGCTCCCCATAATCCCTGCCGAAAAACCAGCGGGATGCTGGTGAGAAGTAAAAAGCCTATCGAGACGGTGTCGTGCGCAAACAACCAAGTAG